>JACMPS010000215.1 GCA_014377395.1 Chthonomonadaceae bacterium | reverse complement strand
TATCCATTGATGTACTTGATGAAACCGTCCTATCAACTACTTTTTCCTCACTAAGAGAGATCACTTCGCATGGCTGTCGAAATCGCACATAATTCAAATCCGCACCTAACTCCCGTAGAGCATCATCACGATGATCATGGGAGCGGGCATCATATTACACCGGCTATTGTCTACTGGAAAGTATTCGGTGGGCTGATGTTCCTGTTGGCAATTACCGTCGTCGCCGCCTTCTTCGATCTAACGGAGATTTTGCCGATTCACATCAGAGGAATTAACATTCTTGTGATGCTTGCCATTGCGATTATTAAAGCAACACTGGTCGTTCTCTACTTCATGGAAGTTAAAAAGGGAACGAAACTCACCTGGGTCTGGGCGGCGGCAGGGTTTATCTGGTTTCCCCTGATGTTTGCGATTCTGGGCGACTATTTGACCCGAAACTGGATTACCGTTCTCGGCTGGTAAATCGAATAACCCATTTCTCTTTCGTCACCGTATGCAAAATGTGTACGGTGACGATTTCCATTTCAACTTCTCTTTCTCATCAAAACCTTCACTAAAAGACTATGCCCACTCAATTTTCAGAAATTGCTTCGCTTTATGATGAACTGATGGACGGCGTTCCCTACGTTGGGTGGATCGCCTACCTGCGAAATTTGTTCGAGGAACATCATCTCGAGCCGATCAAAGTTCTCGATCTTGCCTGTGGAACCGGAAACGTCACCGAGTTGTTGCTGGCAGTCGGCTATCAAGTAACGGGGGTGGATATTGCCCCGGACATGATCGCAGCAGCAAGGCGAAAAGCACAGGAAAAGCGACTGCTCATTGATTACTTTGTACAGGACGCGGCGGAAATGGAGTTGCCCGATAAGGATTATGATCTTTGCGTTAGCCTTTTTGATAGCATGAACTACATTACGGAGCCGGAACGATTGCAACTTGCTTTCAAGCAGGTCTACGCGCATCTTTTGGACGAGGGGGCGTTTATCTTCGACATCAACAGCGAGTTCGCCCTGAAAAATCATTTCTTTGATCAGCAGAACTTCGATACGGAGGAAGCCCTGCGTTATGACTGGAAGAGTGAGTATTTCCCCGACACCCGCCTTTGCAAAATCTCCATGAAATTCGAGTATGCAAACCCCCAAACCGGGGAAAAGCGAAACTTCGACGAAGAACACCTGCAATTTGCGTACAGGGATAGTGAGATACGAGCAATGCTCATAGAGGCGGGCTTCCCCAAAATACGCGATTACCAGGCGTACTCGTTGAAGCCGCCGGGACGTGCCGCCGACCGTATCTTTTATGTCGCTCAAAAATAAATCTATCCCTGACCTAAATCTTTGTCACCGAGGCTAAAATCACTTGTCTAACTCAACAAAACCATCGAATACCGATCCTGCGCCCGTTAATCCCCGCGACTGGGTGATTGGATCGCCGGAAGCACCTGTTAACCTGACCCTCTATTGTGATTTCGAGTGTCCCGATTGTCGGACGTTTTACCCGGAACTGAAAGCAACTCTCGATGAAGCGGAAGAGATTGCGGTTCTGGTGTATCGGCATTTGCCCTTAACGGATGTTCACCCTTACGCGCTCGATGCCGCAAAGACCGCAGAAGCCGCCGGAAAACAGGGGAAGTTCCCGGAAGTCTACACCGCCCTTTTCGAGACCGAAGAAAAACTCACAAAAGAGAACCTATTCGCTATCGCCAAAAGCATTGGCTTGAACATGGATCAGTTTGAGAAAGATTTCGAGGAAACCGCCTTTGATGGGGTTTTCGATGACGTAGAAGGCGCACGAAAAATCGGTCTTGGTGCTACTCCGACCCTTTTTCTCAACGGAACCCGCTACGACGGACGTTTCACCTACGAGGCACTCAGCGAAGCCATCGCGGATTTATAGAGCAATACCGAATCCGGCGTAATAAATTCGCTGATGGCGGCTACGCCGTTCCGAGTTTATCCAATCGCGGACAGAACGATAGCGAATTTATAACCCAAACGAATACGGAGACCTTAAATGCTGGACATCGAACTGGGCAATTCCAAGACTTGTGACGGGGCAACCCGTCGAGACTTTTTGCGGGTGGGAGCGTTGTCGGCATTTGGATTGTCCCTGCCGCAACTATTGCAAGCGCAAAAGGCGATTCCAACGGCAAAAGCAAAAGATGTCTCCGTGATTTTGCTGTTTATGTCCGGTGGACCCTCTCAAATGGACACGTTTGATCCCAAGCCACAAGCCCCCTCTGATTACCGCGGCTCTTTCGGAGCAATCGGTACAAACGTTGCCGGGGTGCAACTGAGCGAACATTTGCCGAATCTCGCAAAGCAAATGGACAAGTTTTCGATTTTGCGTTCCGTCACCTCTCCTGACGGCAACCATGAAACCGCGTGTCACTATGTGCTGACGGGCTACCCTTTTTCTCCGGCTCTTGAATATCCCGGTTATGGCTCCGTTCTCGCTCGTGAAAAGGGCGGCATTGGTGCCATTCCTCCCTACGCTCATATTGGCGGGTTGCCGAACAATCACGGCGGCGCGGGATACATGGGTGCAATTTACAATCCTTTCCTCATTGGCGGAGACCCAAACGATCAGAACTTCAGTGTGCGAGACGTGACGGCTCCTTATGGGGTGGACGCCGTGCGAATGAGTCGCCGCAAAGGGCTACGCGATGCGCTCGACACCTGGCAACGCGACAAGGAACACGCCTCGAAAGTGGCTCTTTCCACCGATGCGTTTTATGCCCGTGCCTTTGATCTGGTGACTTCTCCTGAAGCAAAGAAAGCGTTTACCCTTGCAGATGAGCCGCAAAAGCTTCGTGAGGAATACGGACGAAATCAGTTCGGGCAATCGTGTTTGCTGGCACGTCGGCTTGTGGAAAACGGGGTACGTTGTGTGGCGATTCATTCAGGGGGCTGGGACACACACGAAAACAATTTCAACAATCTAAAAAACAATCTGCTTCCGCCACTCGATAAAGGCTACGCGACTCTCTTGAAAGACCTGAAAGAGCGGGGAATGCTCGATACCACGCTGGTGGTCTGGATGGGCGAGTTTGGGCGAACGCCGCGTATCAATAGTGCCGGGGGACGTGATCACTGGTCGGGCGCGTTCAGCGTTTGCATGGGCGGTGGCGGCGTGAAAACCGGTCAAGTCGTGGGCGTGACAAGTGATCGTGCCGAATACCCGAAAGAGCGTCCGATTCGTGTGGAAGATGTTGCCGCAACCGTTTATCGGGCACTTGGCATAGACGGTGAAAAAGAATATATGTCCCCACAGGAACGCCCGATTCGCATCAATTACGACGGGGTTCCCTTGCCGGAATTGATCTAAATTAAGACAGAAAAAGAAACGTCCGGGTAACTTTCGTTACTCGGACGCTTTCATTTTTTATGATGCGGAAAGCGCGAGTATTGCCCTCACCCTAATCTCATCTACTTACCCTCTCCCTGCCACTCGCTTAGGCTCCTTAGGAAGAGGGGAGCAAATGCAAATGCCCATTCTAAAGCACTTTTTTCTCTTTTCTTAAAGGGTGTTGAAAAAGTAAAGTCGGTATGTCTTTCCGCAGGAATAAATTCCGCGCTCGGAGGCGAGTACGCCCCGTGTCCGTCGGACACAACACCCTCTTAGCCCTCGCGCCTTTGTGCCTGTAGCGTAAGGCAAGACTTAGTACAGGTGAAATGAACTGATCCGTAAAGGGGCGGCTTCGATTTGAGCCGCTTCCGTTGGCGAGAGGTCAGGATAGATCGCGTTACCTTTTCGGATTTCCTTTTCCAGAAGCAAGATTTTGAGTGCCTTGTTCCCGATCCAGAGGGTAGAAAAAAGCCATGAAACCAATGCGATAGTAATCCATGCACTGTCATGCAAAGCATTTACGGCGATTAGTGTCCAAAAGAAATAAATGGGAACAAGCCATTTCATGGATTTAAGTGCCAGTTTTCTGGCTCGTTTTCGCTCGTGATGAAGACGAGTTTCCATGCGCCACTCACGTTTGACCTCTTCCAGTGTCGTCCGCTCAATGCCCGCTTCCTGTGCCATCACAACCAGTTGCGTCTCGTTTACACGATGGGATTCCTAACGCTGTGACGCCCATTGAAGCAAATGCTCCGCGATTTCGTTGCTGTAGGATTCTTCCGTTGAATTGACCCTTCTCTGTTCTGCTCGGAACAGAACCGCCCTTATTGTCTGTGCTACTTGACCATTTCCAGATGCCACGCATTAGCAGGAACACTCTCCGGTGCCGCGCCAGGATAGAATGTAAAACGAGCGATTTTTGAGGGATTGAGAACCGTAAGACCGCCCCCCAATCGGCGAAAATAAAAGCCGTGCGACGAAACGAGATTGTTGAGAAACATTGCCATTTCAATCGGCTGAATAGAAGGGCGATCAACCGGAAGTTTCATTCGCAAAAAGTAGCGTGTGCCACTAACCATCTCGATCTCCGCAAAAATCTCAACAAGAGCAGGAGGAACCACAACGCCGTAACTCTCAGGCTTGAAATCGGCTCGAAAAGTATCTTCGTCTATCTGCTCGATGTCCTGAGCATTGTAAAGGAATTCCCATGTCGGAAGACCCTCTCCGACAAACTCCACACTGACGATAAACTCGGTTTGGACGGCGGAAAGAGAGTTTGCACCCGCCAGAATAAACTGTTTCGGGTTGTAGAGGCGAGCAGGCGTGAGGTGTGAAAGCAAACTTTGGGTATGCAGAAGGTCGCTCGAGGAAAATTTCGAGACACGTCCGTCCTCGAAACGGATGTGAATTTCAAAGGGCTGATCGCTCATAAAACAGGGTTTCCTTCCGGCTCAGGGTTTTGCAATAGTATAGCATAAGACCGCCGCAAATCAATCCGAATTCACCTTACGGACCACCCGCTACGCTAGAGACACAGAGAAAGACAAAGGGAAGTGTTATAGTCAAGTGTTAAGTATCGAGATAAGGACTTTCTTCCTTCTTCAATCTTTTTTCTTTGCATTTTAATCTGTGTCCATCGGTGTTAATCTGTGGATAGAATCTCTCTGTGTCTCCGTATTCTCTAGCGTAGCGGGTGGTTATTCTGCCCTACAGGTCAGCGAGAATCTCGACTGCCGAC
>JACMPS010000214.1 GCA_014377395.1 Chthonomonadaceae bacterium | reverse complement strand
AATACGCTACACCCTTGAAGAAGTCGGGATCGGAACCGAGGGCGCGAAAGTCGCCGACACCGAAACCCGTGCGGAATATGATCGTCTGGTCAAGGAAAAAAGTTTTGTGCCTGACCCGCTTAACACCAGTCAAGAGATGCGAAATGAAACGAAATTGCCTGAAATGTGGTATCTTCGCACTCTGACTGTACCTGATGAAGCCACCGGCAAGAAAGTGATCGAGGGTCTGAGAATCAAGCCCGATCTGGGGGTTGCTGCCACAGGTTTGGGGGCGAATCCTCAACAGGCACAACAGATCATGGTTGAAACCCCGGTTGCAAGGGAGAAACTCGCTCAACAGTTGCCTGTACTCGAAAAGGAACTCCAAACCGTATCGGCGGGGCAATACACCCAAAAGCCGATACAGGTCACGATGCGGAACCCACAGGACCCGCCGAATGCACCTCCGCGTACCAGTTTTCTGGTGGTTCAATTCGTTCGCAAGGAACCCGCCTACGACTTTAAGTACGAGGAGGTGCAACCTGTGCTTGAATTGCGCCTGCTCAGCATCAAGCATAAGGATTGGATCGCGCATAAAGAGCAGGAAATGGCGAAATTCACGGAAGACCTTGTGAAAAAAGACGGCATCAAAATCAATCTGAAACAGTATCAGTCTTTGCTCGACACCTTTATCAAACAAATGGCGACGCAGCATCTGCCGGGCGCACCTGGTGGAACGATGAGTTCGCCGACAGCGACGCCTCCCCCTTCCACCCCTCCGCCCGCCTCGAATCCAGGAGCCGCACCCCGGTGATCACGTTGATCGGTCTGGGGGCGGGGGATCCCGACACACTTTCGCGAGGTGCAGAACGTGCCTTGCGGGAGGCTTCCAAAGCAAAGAAAGAGGGTACGGGCGAGTTGTTCGTTCGTACCGCTCGTCACCCTTCCGCAGAAATCCTTACGGAATGGGGGCTTGCGTTTAGGACGTTCGATGCTCTCTACGAGACGGGACGAGATTTTTCCGAAGTTTACGCCCTGATGACGGAACAGGTTCTCTCCGCCGCGCAGAAATCTGCCGATTCGCTCCCTCCTTTTTCCGTCGCTTTCGCTGTTCCTGGTCATCCGCTTTTTGGAGAGACCTCGGCACAACAAATCCGACAATCCGCAATCACGCTGGATATTCCCATTCGGATTGTTTCTTCCGGCTCTTTCGTGGAGGCGTGTCTCACCTCAGTCGGTCATGCGCTCGAAGAAGGATGCGATGTTCGCGATGCACTGTTATTGCGCGAAAAGGATGAGATTTCTCCGACGGGATTTCCAACGGGAGGTCAGATTGATTCCTCCCGTGCCTTACTGCTGATGCAGGTTTATGATCGTGCCGCCGCCTCCCACACCAAACTTTGCCTGATGCGCTATTATCCCGACGATTGGAATTTGAGCGTGATTCGCTGGGCGGGAGTTCTAGGGCGTGAGAATGTGGAAACCGTTCCTCTTTATCGCCTTGATCGTGTGGAGGTGGATTATCTGACGAGTGTGTTTGTGCCGCCTCTCCCCCCCGAACTTCGCAAACCCGACTTTTCGACACTGGTAGGCTTAATGTCGAGGCTTCGCGCTCCAGACGGTTGCCCCTGGGACAGAGAACAAACCTACCAATCCCTGAAAAAGTTTTTTCTCGAAGAGACTTATGAGGTGCTGGAGGCGATTGATGAGGACAACCCCGAACTTCTCTGTGAGGAGTTGGGCGACGCGCTCTTGCAGGTGGTTTTTCACGCACAACTCGCTTCGGAGATGGGCGACTTTGATATGGATGAGGTCAGTGCCGGGATCGTTCGCAAACTGGTGCGCCGACACCCTCACGTCTTCGGTGAAGTGGACGCAGAAGACAGCGAGGCGGTTTTACGCAACTGGGAAAAGATCAAGCGCGAGGAAAAAAGCGATAGCCCTGACTGGCGGAAGTCCATTCTCGACGGCGTTCCGAAAGGTTTGCCCTCACTGATGGCGGCACAAGAAGTCAGTAAGCGAGTCGTCAAAGTCGGTTTCGAGTGGAATTCATTCGAGGAGGTGCTGGCGAAATTCGCGGAGGAAACCGAAGAACTCAAACAGGAACTGGCGCAACCGGAAATCAACCGTGATCGTGTTTCATCCGAGTTAGGCGATCTTTTGTTCACGGTGGTACAAATTGCGCGTTGGCAAAAAGTAGATGCGGAAGAAGCCCTGCGCCAGATGCTCACCCGGTTTTCACGTCGTTTCCGCTTTGTCGAAACTGAGGCGGGGAAAGCGAATAAATCCCTCACCGAAATGACTCTTGAAGAAATGGATGTCCTCTGGAATGCGGCAAAGCGGGAAGAACAAAAAGAGAGCGTTTGATTTTCTCAGAAGTCGTTAAGGAAGTAACAGTCTTCATGGGTGCGACGGAATAAATGCCAACGCAAAATGCGGCGGAATAAATTCGCCTAGGGTTGCTTCGCCGGTAGTCCTGAAGACATTGATTCCGCGAGATTGCTTCAGTCTCCAGCATTAAGGGAAGGCATTTTCAACACCCACTTAATTATCGTGGCTACGGATGGCTTCGATAAACGCTCGAACTGCGGCACGGCGTGTGCCGCGTTCCCTTACGACGACCCCCGCAGGACGCAGAAAAACGTCTTTCTCGTTTAGAGGAACCACCACCAGTGATCCCTCATTCACCTCTTTGTGTGCGGTTTCTTCCGGGACAATCGCCACGCCCGAACCGATCTCCACCAGATTTTTGATTGTTTCGATGTTGTCGAACGCCATGACAATTCGGACACTGACGCCGTGTTCTGCAAGCCTTTGATCGATGAGTTTGCGGGTAGGGATGCTGTCGGCAAAGGCAAGAAACGGTTCATCTTCCAGATCGGTAAGAGCGAGACTTTTTCTTTGTGCAAAAGGGTGTTCAGGCGGACAAATCACCGCCATGCGCTCCTCACCAAAGGGGATGATTTCAATTCCGGTGCGGGGAGCGGGACAAGCGACAATGCCTACATCAACCCCTCCGCTGAGTACGTCCTGATAGACTTTTCCGGTTTGTGAGTACTCCAAATGCACATTGACCTGCGGGTTTTCACGCAGAAACGGTTTAAGTCTGCCGGGGAGCGCGTGTAGTCCTACCGAATAAACGGTTGCCACTCGTACCTCCCCTGCGATCACCTCCGATAGTCCTCTGACTTGCGCCTCCAATTCCGTGGCATCTTGCAAAAGACGCTTGCCCTGCTCATATAGCAACTGACCCGCCGGGGTTGTCACCACACGCGATTTCCCCTTGCTTCGTTCCAGCAAAGACTGCTTCAGTTCTCGTTCCAGAACCCGAATCCGCTGACTGACCGCCGACTGAGAAACGAAAAAGCGTTCGGCGGTTCGTGAGAAAGAGCGGGTTTCAACGAGATCACAAAAAAGTTGAATGGCGGTAAGATCGAGCATAGAGATAAGGACGATGCTTTCGGGTTCTGAATAGAAGTGAGAGGTTGTCCTTATAGTCTACCCTTTCGCATCACAATCCTGATTTTTCGAGAGAATTTATTGCGGTTTTGCTGACTTAGAGTGACACATTCCACTCCAAAGAACAGAGGCGTTTCAGGTGAAAGCTTCGGTTCTCTAACGGATTGCGGTAAGATCAAAAATCGGGGCTTACTCTCAGGTTGCCGAAACGGTCATCGTTCCGGCAACCTCTTCTCCTTTTCGCCTGATTACTCATCTGTTTCCGACAGGGGTTCTTGCATCAGATCAAGAGGGAGGACAGGTTCGGGTTTTCCATAATAGTCGTTCTGGACAAATCCGACGCTCTGCAATGTATACGTTTCGTTGGCGGAGGAGAGGGAGTAAAGCAGAGGCTTGCCTGCCGGTGGGTCTTTTGTCCATTTCGGCAAATTCAGTTCAGCAAGAGAACGGGGCAGACGATCATGCTCCCACCGAAACCGCCGAATCGCCGTGTGCGTGGCGAGCAAATGCAAAGCAATCCGCTCACGCTGAAAATTCTCACGGTGCCGATCCGGGGTGAGACGCTCCTCTCCTTCATTCCCATTGATTGCATTTTTGATCCATTTCGGAAATTCGGGAAGCGTCGGTAAAACGATAAAAGGGTCTCTGGTGAACTTCTCAAAACGGCTAAAATCTCCCCTCAAAACCTGAGCAATCTTCTCACGCTTCTCCAGAGCATCGCGTGTCACGGGAGACGGTGAACTCTTCTGGTCTTTCCACGCAACATGGTAGTCATAAACGGCTTTTTTGTTGGCATCGAAAGCCGCTCTCAGTTTTT
>JACMPS010000213.1 GCA_014377395.1 Chthonomonadaceae bacterium | reverse complement strand
CATTCTGTGTTAATCTGTGGATATACTCTCTTCCGTACCGCTCTGTCTTTTCTTCGCTGTGCCTCCCTATCTCTAACGAAGTGGGTGGTGAATACTGCTCTTACTCCTTCATCCCCTGTGGGATCGGAAGCCACGCCGGATTTGCAGTGAACACAGGCGGCTCGACAACGCGCCAGACAGAACGCTCGACGTTCTCCGCAATTTCTGTTTTTCCGGTGCGCTTGTCGGTGTACTCCCGGTCTTGAGTCTCGGTTGTCTTGAGAACACAACGTCCACGCTTGAACCCAGTCGGCAGGTCGTTCCAATTGATCCCTTTTTCCAGCATCAATTTGTCTTGCAGGGCGTTGGAGTGTTTGCCCTGAAGTTCATCGTACGGGAAGTGGGCTTGTGCCGTCATCGAAATCGAGTTTTTGGTGGCGTCCTGCTGTCGCCACTGAAAGTAAGCGAGAACTTCGGAGGCAAGCGGAATCTGGAAAATGCGGCTGTCGAACTGCGCGAAAGTGATTTCTTCCTCTGATTTTCCCGCTTGAATCACGCGCCGGATTCGATATTGATTGAAGGCGGCAGTAGCAATGGAAGCGGAAATGGAAGCCATTTTCTGCAAGTTGAGATCGAACCAGGCTTCAGTTTGTGCCGTGTCGAAATCGGTGAGCAGAACGCTGATTTCATCGGACTGCACAAACGCAAAACGCGCTCCCCCAATCTGTTCGCAGAGGGCTTTCGCGGTGGCGTCCATGTCGCTCATCAGGTCGAGATCATAGGGGCGAACGCACCCACGAGTGTAGGTGTGGAACGCTTTTCCATCTACACGAATGAGGGTATAGGTGCGGCGTGGCAACAGAAAACGGGTACGGTTTTCGTAATCGCGTTTGATCCTGTCGCCGAGAGAGTCCTGATTCATCGGTTTGTCTCCGGGTCACGCAATTCATAGGAATGGAAAGAGGCAGACCAAACTTAACACTTGATACTTAACACTTTCTTCTGACTTAATACTTTTCCCTACTCCCTCTTTTCACTCGAAAGGGCGATCAACTCCAGGTCAATGCGTTGCGCGATCTTTTGCCAGTCTTCGGCACTCAGCCAACCCGAACGTTCCGCCTCCTGATAAGCACTTTTTTCGGCGAGGAAAAGACTTTCGCGGAGTTGCGTCGTTACCACTATCGAAGGCGTTTCTGCACCGGGATTGATCGTTCTCAGAGCCGCCTCCGCTTGCTCCAGGCGTTCCTGATACCGGCGTAAAAGCAGGGTGAATGCCCACGTCGGGTAGACCTCCTGCGCTTTTGCCCGCTCCAGTTCGAGAAGGGCGGCACGGATCGCGACTACCTCACTCATCAGTCTGCCTTTTCCTTCCGGGTCGGCTTCGGGCGTCTCCGTCTTCTGGAGGTGATCGAGCAAAGGACTGAGCGTGATTCCCTGCCCCAGAAGCGAGAACATGACGACTCCGGCAGTCGAAGCGATCCACATTTCCCGCAACGGAAAATCACGGCTCAATCCCAATGCCAATGCCAGCGACAACGCCCCCCGCAACCCGCCCCAGAACAAAATATGTTGCCATGCACTCGGCACATCGCCCTTTATCCGGTTGACCACCCACGAAAGCGGATAAATCGCGGCTCGCCCCACCAACACCGCCACATTCGCAACAAGAACAATCAGCCATTTATCGTTCCAATGCACATACGTGGCTTCGATGCCGATCAGCAAAAAGATGAGTGAGTTGACGACAAACCCCGCGTACTCCCAGAAAGCCGTTACTGCAAGGCGGGTTCCGGGCGTCATCGAACTCTGCATTCCGTAGTTGCCGATGACCAGTCCCGCAGACACCACCGCCATGACGCCCGAAACGTGAAGAGCCTCCGCACCGAGATAAGAGCCAAACGCGACAATCGAAGTGAGCGTGATCTCGACAAGGTGATCATCGAGACCGTCATGCACCCGCGCCGCAAGCCAACCGATCCCCGCTCCAAGCGCAATTCCGCCCATCATTAAGCGTAGAAATTGGAGTAGACTTCCCTGCAATGAGACGTTTCTACCTGCTACAATCTCAAGAGCCACCGCAAAGAGAACTACTGCCACACCGTCATTAAACAGACTTTCCGCTTCGACAATCAGGGTCAGGCGTTTGCCCGCACCGAGTCGCTTAAAAATTCCGATGACGGCAATTGGGTCTGTCGCCGAGATCAACGCCCCGAACACAAAAGCCACCTTGAATGGAATACCCAGCACCACCGAAACAATCGCCCCCACCACAAAAGTAGAGATCAGGGTTCCGCCCAGCGTGTAAATCGTGATCGGTTTCCAGTCTCGTTTTAAGGCTTCAAGACGCAAATTGATCGTCGCTTCGAAGAGAAGCGGAGGCAGAAACACCCTGAAAAGGAGCGAAGGCTCAAGGCGTGCCTGCGGCAAAAACGGAGACGCCCCGATGATCACTCCGGTGACGACAAGGGCAAGGGCGTAGGGAACCTTAAAACGCCGCGCAACAAGTGCCACGACAAAGCCAATGAGGATCAGCCAGAAAAATTGAGTGATGTCGAGTTCGTTTTTGATCATTCGTGTCTTATTTTTGCTCTGAAAGTTTCGCCTGTGTTTCCCTCCTTAAAATACCCTGTAACGCCCCTGCTGTCGAATCAATCGTAGCCTCGCGAAAACAAAATCGAGCAATAATTTACCCGTTAGTGCGGTGCGTTGCTCAAGTGTTGTGCCTCGCGCTCCTTCGCCTCTCGTTTGTCCTTCTCAATGCTTGCAATCACACGGTACATCCTCTGTCTGTGACTCGCGCAGAGATTTCCGCGCATCGTCGTCTTCAATGCCTCCAGATACAGATCAAAGATCGAGAACTAACAACGGGATCAATCTTCGCTCTCCCTTACGGCTCAATGAAAGTGACCTGCCCGAACAAAAAATGTTCGGGCAGGTCTGGTGCAAAGGCAAAGTACGAAATAGCAAAGAGCCTTTACTTTTTCAGGTGCAATTTCTCTCAGTCCAGAAGCTTAACCAACGCTTTTATTACTGAGCGAAAACTAAGGCAGGGGTAAATGTTTCTTGCGGCATGATGATTTCCCTTCTATGAAAAAAGCCGCGCACAGTTGATCCTACCTCTCCATTAAATCACATTATCGCAGAAATTGCAATCCCTCTCGCATACTTTCGTGTTAAATTTGATTAACATTTTGTTAATGGTGTCGAGGCAAATAAATTTTGCTCGAAAATTCGATTTTTATCTTCTTACAAGAGAGATTTTTGCAAGCGTTTACAGGGCTTTCTTTTTCTGCTCTTCCCCCAAGTCCAGATTTCGCAGTTTGGGGGCGGCAATCGCGGTCACTGCCACCACAATCAGCGTGACGATGCCACCGAGCCAGACCGAGCGCACCGTCCCCAGGAGTTTTGCACCAACGCCACTCTCGAATGCCCCGATTTCGTTGGAGGAACCAATGAAAATCATGTTGACGGAAGAGACACGTCCTCGCAGGTGATCAGGCGTCATCAATCGCAAAATAGACTTACGGATAATCACGCTCACGCCGTCAAAGGCTCCACTCGCCGCCAGCGCAATAAGGGAAACCACAAAATTTCGGGAAAGAGCAAAGACGATCATGGCGATTCCAAAGCCAAACACGCACAGCATAAACGTCTTTCCGGCGTTTTTAGTGGGAGGGCGGTGGGTTGCCCACAGTGTCATGGACAACGCCCCCACCGAGGGAGCCGCCGTGAGAAAGCCGAGTCCTTCGGGTCCGACTTTCAAGATGTCCTTCGCGAAAATGGGCAATAAAGCAATCGCACCGCCGAATAATACCGCGAACAAATCCAGTGCCATAGAACCCACCAGCACCTGATTTCCAAAAACGTACTTCACGCCCCCGGCAATGCTCTCCCAGATTGACTCGTGTTCCTCTGCCACCGGAATCGGCTTGGGCGCAATGCAAAAAATGCTGATCCACGAAAGTACAAACAGTGCTGCAATGATCCAGTAAGTGTTCTGAACACCGAACTTCGCATACGAAATGCCGCCGAGCGCGGGACCCACAATCGAGCAGGACTGCCATGAACTGCTCAGCCATGCCGAACCGTTCACCATGTGTTCACGGGGAACCACCTGCGCCTCGAACGCACCCGAAGCCGGATCAGAAAAACCACGCGCAACCCCCGCTATAAAGATCACGGCGTAAATGGGAAGCAGACTATGGATCGCTCCAAAGCCTGTGTAAACCGCAAAAAACACCGTACAGGCGACTGAAACCAGTTGTGTGATTAGCACGATCAAGCGACGGTCGCTTCTGTCGGCGACGTGCCCTCCGAAAAGCGCTATCGAAATCGCCGGAATTGCCTCCACAAGTCCAAGCCAGCCAATCGAAAGCGGGTCATGCGTGATCTCGTAAATCTGAAAGCCGATGACCACCGCAAGCGCACGACTCGCTAACGTTGAAAACCCGCTTGCCGCCAGCAGAAACCGAAACTCCGGCAATTTCAAGACTTCATTGCGTGAGGAACTCGCCTCGTTTGCACTCAACTTTTTGCTTCTCTCTTCCCTCTACAATTTTTGCTCAAGCAATACCCTTTCAGTTTACGCCCTCCCTCCCCTCTTTTCCAGTAATTTCTGCGAGTTTTCTTAACATTGCCAGAAATCTTTTCGTTTTTCGGGAAGAGGGTGTTAAAATAAAAAGGAAATGTGCAGGATTCCGGCTACTCCGTGCATAAAATTATGCTACCACGAATCATCTGTTGCTTGCCGATCAATATTTTACTTACGACTTTGCTTGTTTTGCTGGAGGGTTTTTCAATGTCTCGATCCCTGAAATTGCCAATGGCTTTGCTCTGTTTGATCTTGCCGCTCTCTCTCTCTGCCCAAGTCCGTAAGGGAACTCCGCGCCCTCCGCAAAAGGGAACCGCTCAGCAAGGTGGGTCAAACGGCGGAAGTGCCTTCGGTAGCGGAAACCTCACCACGCAATCGCTCGTTGCGGTAACGACCCGGAGTTACGACAATGCCCGCACCGGGGCGAACTTGAGCGAAACCACGCTGAACACCACCAACGTCAATCGGCAACGTTTCGGCAGGCTTTTCACGCGAGTTGCAGACGGCGAAATCTACGCACAACCGCTTTATGTTCCGAGTGTCGCGATTCCCGGTAAAGGTGTCCACAACGTCATTTATGTGGCAACGGTTCACGACAGCGTTTACGCTTACGATGCCGACGATCCTACTGCTTCCGCTCCTCTCTGGAAAAACAGTTACATCAATCCTGCCGCTGGAATCAATGTAGTTCCCACCTCTGATGTCGGGACAAATTGCGGAACTTACCGCGATATGTCGGCGGAAATCGGGATTATCGGTACTCCCGTCATTGATCTTCCCACACAAACCATGTACTTTGTGGCACGTACCAAAGAAGTCGCTAACAATGTGACGAGTTATTATCAGCGTCTTCATGCGGTTGACATTCGCGACGGCTCCGAAAAACCCAATTCTCCTGTCGTGATTGCCGGAAGTGTTCCCGGAACCGGAGACGGTTCCTCCAACGGCAGAATCCCCTTTAACCCGCGCACCCAAAATCAGCGTTCGGCTTTGCTCCTTTCCAATGGCGTTATCTATATTGCCTGGGCGTCTCACTGCGACACGGGCCCCTATCACGGCTGGGTGATCGGCTATAATGCAAGCACACTCGCCAACCTTTATGCGCGATGCTTTACGCCGACGGGAGGTGCCGGGGGCATCTGGCAGTCTGCGTGTGGACTGGCGGCGGATAGCAGCGGCAACGTTTACGGACTGACGGGCAACGGCTCCGACAGCGCCAAAAACGGCGGACAGGACTTTGGAAACAGTCTCCTCAAACTCAGCATTTCCAATGGTTCCCTCAATATCGCCGACTGGTTCATGCCTTCCAACACCAACTTCCTGAACCAGACCGACGAAGACCTGACCGCAGGTCCCCTCCTCATTCCAAACACGAATTTTATTGTGGCGGGTGGCAAAGAAGGCGTCCTCTACCTCATTGATCGTACCAATCTCGGACACTTCAACGCAACCACCGATGCGATTCCGCAAAGATTCGTTGTCAGTGATCATCACATTCATACCTCTCCCGCCTTCTGGGACGGGCCCAACGGCAAGTATGTTTACCTGTGGGGCGAGTACGTCAATTTCCGAGCCTATAAACTCAACGGGAATGTTCTGAACACAACCCCCGTTTCTCAGTCCACATTCAATGCCCCGGACGGAATGCCCGGAGGTTTTATTACGATCTCAGCGAATGGAAACACGGCGGGCAGTGGGGTCGCCTGGGTGAATCTGCCCTACAATGGCGACGCCAATCAAGCGACGGTTCCGGGGGTTTTGCGGGCATTTGATGCCTCCGATCTAAGCCGTGAACTCTGGAACAGTCATCTCGGTAGTGAGGATGATTTCGGCAATTTCGCAAAGTTCTGTCCTCCTGTCGTCGCCAATGGCAAGGTGTACATGGCTTCGTTTTCAGGAAATCTCTCCGTTTACGGGCTACGTCCCGCCCCCGCCGCCCCCACTTCTCTTGTCGCCACAAGCGGGTATCGATCTATCGGGTTGACCTGGGCAAGTGCGCTTTATACCACCTCCTACACGGTCAAACGCGCTTTCGATGCGGGGGGGCCTTACCTTCCGATAGCAACGACAACGGACACTCGTTGGATTGACACGCGCCCCGCGAATGGGTCTCGCCCCTACTACGTTGTCTCCGGCACAAACTTAATGGGAGAGGGCCCCAGCTCAAATGAGGTCACAGCGGTTTCCTCCAATGTCGTGCCTTCAGGAGTGACGAACCTCGTTGCAGAGCCGGGAGCAGGGCGTGTTTCTCTTCGCTGGGATGTCGCTCTTGGAGCCGCCACCTACACCATTCAACGTTCGACTTCGGGTGGGGCACTTCAGACGATCTCTACAGGGGTTACGGTTCCAGGCTTTGTGGACACCGGACTCGTCAATGGAACGTCCTATGCTTACGCCGTTTCCGCCGTCAATCCGAGCGGAACAGGCACGGCTACCACCTCCGCCGTTACTCGCCCCTACGCGGTGACGCCCGGTCTTCTGGCTCAGTATTACAACGACCCTAACAATCAGACCTATTTCAATCAACTCGCCCTCACTCGTATTGAAAATTCGATCAACTGGGATTGGGGCAACGGCTCTCCCGGTGCAGGTGTCAATGCGGACAATTTCTCGGCGCGGTGGACAGGGACGGTCACGCCTCTCTTCTCCGAAACCTACACTTTCACTGCAACCGGGGATGATGGAATTCGCCTGTGGGTCAAAGATCAGTTATTGGTGGATGGTTGGAAAGATCAGGGACCCACGCCTTATAGTGGAAGTCTATATCTGGGGGCAGGCATTCCGGTTCCAGTCAGAATGGAGTTCTACGAGAATGGCGGAGGGGCGGTTGCGCGTCTCGGTTGGGCAAGCGCAAGTCAGCCAACGGGGATCATTCCCGGTTCGGCGTTAAGCCCTTCCGCGTCGCTTTCAGGCAAACTCGCTCTGATGAGTGGTGCTTCTCCGGTTTCCCCCGTGACGTTCGAGTTCCGACCTGTAGATGGCGGCGCACGATTCCGGCGGACGGTTTCGCTCAGCCCCGATGGAGGTTTTGTGGTTTCCAATCTTCCCACAAAGGCTTACATGGTTGCGATCAAAATCGACCTCTTTCTGCAAAAAGTGGTTTCCTCCAATCTCAGTGCGGGTTCCTCAAGCGGCGTCATCTACTCTCTGATTCCCGGCGACATCAACAATGATAATGCCGTAGATTTCGGCGACCTGACCCTTCTCTTGCAGAGTTATAATACTTTGATAGGAGAGAATCTTTACAATCCAAATGCTGACCTCAATATGGATACCGGAATTGATTTCGGAGATTTGTCAATAATGCTTTCCTTCTACAACACGATAGGAGACTTGTAAAATAGTCCGGGGAGACCGGAGGCAGTCCGGGGAATAAATTCCCCGGCTACAAAAGCGCCCCAATCACAAACTCCTGCTCAACGGTCTGCAGTGACATCCAATCACAAACTCCTGCTCAACGGTCTGCAGTGACATCCAATCACAAACTCCTGCTCAACGGTTCGCAGGACTTCCACCTGCGTGGACTCAAGGCGGGAAAAGTGCTGAACTCGCCCCCACCCTGATCTTGTTCAATCACCCTCCCCCAGATTTTGGGGGAGGGGAGCCAATGCAAATTCTCTTCACACTTTTTCTTCTCTTTGCGCCTTTGTGCCTTTGCATGAGATACCTCCCCCTGCGCCTTCCCAATCCTTATCACCTGACTCTTTACCGTAGGAGGTGGTAACACTCGTTCTGTAACATAATAAAAAAGCGGGTGAGGGAAGGAATTTCCCTTCCTCACCCGCTTTTTAAGTTTTCAGTGAAGCCGATGTTTTAGTCTTCGCCGATCCTGTTGTAGTTCTGGAGCATCGCCGCCATGTCTCCGAAGTCAATGCCGCCGTCTTGATTGAGATCGGCATTGATCAGTTTTGCGTAGTCGTCGTCACCTTCCAGCGAGTTGAAAACTCCCTGCAACAAACTGAGATCAACCAGATCAATTCTGTTATCGCCATTGATGTCGCCGAGAAACATCGTTCCGGTGATTCCGGTCACTTCGCCGTTTCGGTTATCGGCGGGGCGCACGATTTGTAGAAAGCGCTCCGGCTTGATCAAGAGCGAATAGTTTCCGGCTGGAATGCTCTCAAATCGAAATTCCCCGGTTGGAGGCACATAAGCCACCCGGACGATATCCGGTACTGAAGCCGTGAAAACTGAATTCGTTGCCGTTGCGCTCGTTCGAGATGCGTTTTTCTTTCCTTTTTTCGTGCCTCTCACGGGTCTTGCTAGCTTTGGCAGTAATCCCGGACCAGGGCGATTTTTACCGGCATCGGGAATCGCTCTGAAGCGGAAGGTTACTTTTTGCGGGGGGATCGCCTTTTTGTCAACCCCTCCAAAGTCGAGCGTCCCACTGATCGGCGTACTCTTGATCGGAACCTCAATCGGAAGATTCGTCATCAGGTAATCGTAGGAGGCATAGAGACCCGGTGCTCCCTGATTGTCCCCGTAAAGTGCGATGCGTTTTCCGTTCATGTTACGAAGAAAATTGTAAACGAATTGATAATGCTGTCCTCGCGGCGTCCCTCCGAAGCGGGTGTCCCCATCTCGTATGTATCCGAATTGTGTTCCGTCTCCATTGCTTCCCTGATAGGTCAAAGCGATCTGCCCGGTTAGGGGGTCACGTTGCATCGTTAGGGTCATGTAACCCGTTTTCGGCTCGATTGCCGGGAAAGAGTAGGCGGCGACATCTTCCGAATTGCGCCCGTCCAGTTCTGTGGTTAGACTGCCGTAATCAAGACTTCCGCCACCGTAGGCAGTATGCTTACGACCTAATCCTACCCAGTTGTTCACATCGTCCAGAACCGTGATTCCCGCCCAGGGATTTGCGGCTTGCCCATCGAAATTGGTATTGACACGCAACTTGATAAACCAGTTTTCCGGAATCGGAGCCGTAGTGCTGACGATCAGACTGGGAATGTTCTTCGGATTATCGAGGGTAGCGGAGATCCCGCCGTTCAGCAAAGTCGTGAACGCATTGTTGCCCATAAAATAACTGTAGGGGTCTAACGAGTCGGGCGTTAAACTTCCCGGCACGGTGAAATCAAGGTCGGTGTCCGAAGCCTTGAATTCTTCTCGAAAAATCGGTTTGTTCTTCGCCGGGGTTTCCACCGCTAAATTCGTTCGGAACGTTTGGATCGCAACAGGTCTCATCCCTGCGTGTCCTCCCGACTCAACCGAAAGTCCGATGCGCTTCCCGCTCGGATTTAGCAAAAATTGATACAGAGAGAGGTTGCTTTCCGGCGTAATCGAGGGCAAGTAAAGCGTGATTCCGTCGGGTTTGGTGACACTGCACCTGATTTCATCAGCGTCGGCGATTTTCTCAATTTTTACGGTCACATAGTCGAGGTTCACACCGAAATATGCCCCGGTATCGTCCATCATTTCCGGTGTAAATACTCCGTTTTGCTCAAAGGCAACGTTGAGATAATCAAAGTTTCTGACGTTGTGTTTCAGGTGAACGAGGCAGTAATTATCGGCGTCATCGGCGATGAGTAAGCCAACGGTGGCAGCCTCCTTAAATCCTAAAAAGTTTACCT
>JACMPS010000212.1 GCA_014377395.1 Chthonomonadaceae bacterium | reverse complement strand
TTGGGGGAACTTGACAATACCACACTCAAGTATACTACTAATGTCAGGTAGAGGAACCGATATAAAGGAAACCTTTATGCCCCTACCCCACAGATTTAGCACCAACTATCAAACTCAATGGAGACACACTCAACGATTATGGGAAAAGCAGTCGGAATTGATTTAGGAACCACCAACTCGTGCGTCGCCGTCATGGAAGGCGGAGAACCCACCGTGATCGCCAACGCCGAAGGCGCAAGAACCACGCCGTCCGTTGTCGGATTCAACAAAAATGGAGAGCGCCTTGTCGGCTCTTCCGCAAAACGTCAGGCGATCATCTCGCCAGACAGAACCCTCGTCTCGATCAAACGCAAAATCGGAACCGCCGAAAAAGTGACGGTAGACGGCAAAGCCTACTCCGCCGAAGAAATTAGCGCGATGATCCTGCAAAAACTCAAGACGGACGCCGAATCCTATCTCGGTTCGCCTGTCACGGAAGCGGTCATCACCGTACCCGCCTACTTCAATGATGCTCAGCGTACCGCCACCAAAACCGCAGGTGAGATCGCCGGACTCAAGGTTCTCAGAATCATCAACGAACCCACCTCCGCCGCCCTCGCTTACGGACTGGACAAGGGCAAAGAAGAGAAAGTTCTCGTTTTTGACCTCGGAGGCGGTACTTTCGACGTTTCGCTTCTCGATATTGGACGCACCGACGACGGCACACAGGTTCTCGAAGTCATCGCAACCAACGGCGATAATCACCTCGGAGGAGACGACTGGGATCAGCGCGTGATTGATTTCGTTGTCGGTGAATTCAAGAAAGAAAGCGGCATTGATCTCTCGAAGGACAAACAGGCGGTTCAGCGTGTGCGTGAGGCAGCGGAAAAAGCGAAAATCGAACTTTCCAACGTCACACAAACCAACATTAACCTCCCGTTTATTTCGTCCACACCGGAGGGACCCGCTCACCTTGATGTCAACCTTAGCCGTGCGAAATTCGAGGAATTGACCGTTGATCTCGTCGAGCGTTGCCGAATTCCGTTTGAGCAGGTTCTCGCCGACGCCAAAATGAAGGCGGGTGACATTGACGAACTCGTGCTTGTCGGCGGTTCGACCCGTATGCCGATGATCCAGGAACTCGTTAAAAAACTTGGTGGCAAAGAGCCGAACAAGAGCGTCAATCCCGATGAAGTCGTGGCAATTGGCGCGGCGGTTCAGGCAAGCGTTCTTGCTTCTGAAGGGGGCGGAGCCGCTTCCGGGCAGAATATTCTCTTGCTCGACGTAACCCCACTTTCGCTTGGGATTGAAACTCTCGGCGGCGTGATGACTAAACTTATCGAGCGCAATACCACGGTTCCAACCCGCAAAAGTCAGGTTTTCTCGACAGCGGAAGACGGTCAGTCCTCGGTTCACGTTAAGGTCTATCAGGGTGAGCGCGAAATTGCACAGGCAAACAAACTGCTTGGCAATTTTGAGTTGGACGGTATTCCCCCGGCTCCTCGTGGAATCCCGCAGGTGGAAGTGACGTTTGACATTGACGCAAACGGCATTGTTTCCGTTTCCGCAAGAGATAAGGGAACCGGGCGCGAAAACAAAGTTACGATCACCGGAAGCGGTTCTCTCAACAAAACCGAGATTGATCGCATGGTGAAAGAGGCGGCTTCGTTTGCGGAAGAAGACAAGTTGCAGAAGGAAAAGGCGGAGGCACGAAACAAAGCCGAGTCCCTGATCTACAACACCGAGAAAACTCTGAAAGACCTCGGCGAAAAGGCTCCTTCCGACCTGAAAGCCACCGTAGAAACGAACATTGTCAACCTGCGAACTTCACTGAACGGCAACGACACAGCGACGGATGAACTCACCCGCCTGACTACGGAATTGGAGCAATCCACTTACAAACTCTCGGAATTGCTATATCAGCAAGCCACCGAAAGCGAAGCCAACGCTGCAGGCGCAACGGACGCCACAGGGACACACACCGAAGCGGAAGCCCCGAAGAACGATGATGACACCGTGATTGATGCGGAATTCAAGGCGTAAAAGAGAAAAGAGTGTTGAGTATCAAACAGTTAGAGGTGAGTAATAAATTTAATTTAACCACTTGCCTTTCCTCTTAATGCTCAACACTTAATACTCAACACTTTTTATGGCAAAAGACTACTACAAAACTCTGGGCGTTGCAAAAGATGCCTCCCCCGAAGACATCAAAAAAGCGCACCGAAAATTGGCGAGGCAACTCCACCCCGACTTGAATCCCGGCAATAAAAAAGCCGAGGATCAATTCAAGGAGGTGCAGGAAGCCTACGACGTGCTTTCGGATACGGGCAAGCGCGAACGCCTCGACAAGTATGGCGACCCGGACGCTGATCCTTCTAAAATGTGGGGGGGAGGTCAACCCTCTTCTGGTAGTGGGGGCTACGAGGGCGGTCCGGGATTTCAGAATGTCGAGGTGGACTTCGGGGGGTTTGACGATATTTTCGGAGGAATTTTCGGAGGGAAGGAAGCGGGCAGAAGTTCCGCTCGTCGTCCCGTCTCCAATGCCCCGGCGGAAGATGTTGAGTTCGGGCTTGAGATTTCGCTCGAAGATGCGTATCGGGGAACCGATCAGCGAATTCAGGTGACAGTTGAGGATGCCTGCCCCGATTGCAACGGTTCCGGGCAAAAGCGGGACACGCAGGGACGTTACGATTTGCGGGGAGCGCGGTGTCTTCGCTGTCATGGAACCGGGCGCATCGCTTCCCCCCGCAATGGCGAAGTGAAAATTCCAGCAGGAGCCTGGGACGGGCTACGCCTGAAATTGAATGGACAGGGAGCCGCCGATCCAAAGGGAAAACGGGGCGATCTTTACGTCAACCTGCGAATCCGTAAGCATTTGCGCTTTGAGCGAGACGGGCAAGACCTTTCTTTTGAGTTGCCTGTCTCCTATACGATTGCAAGTCTCGGTGGAGAAGCGACCGTGACGATGCTGGACGGCACGGCGCGTCAACTTATGGTTCCGCCGGGTATCCAAACCGGACAAAAAATGAGATTGAATGGGCAGGGAATGCCTGCCCTCCGTGATCATACGCAGGGTGATGCCTATGCGAAAATCAAAATTACGGTTCCCAAAGACCCTTCTGACCGAGAAAGAACTCTGCTTGCGGAACTCGCGGCGATCCGGGGGGAAACGGTCAGGAAGTAGAGGATAAGGGGTAGGGGCGTTGCTTGTTGCGCCCTAAGTGATTAGGGATTAGTTTGAACTCATAAGCATTTGAGAGCATTTGTCAAGGGCTTGAGAGAACTTTCTTTTCGTTCTCGGTGTCCGAAGGACACACAGCATTTGTGCTACTGAGACCCGGATTTCAATCCGGGGTTTATGAAATCTTTGTCAAGCCCTTCTTGAATATTTCTTTGTGCCTTTGCGACTTTGCGTGAGGTTTCCCCTCTCTGTATTTCCCTAATCCCTAATCCCTACTTGGAGGTGCTTCTGTGGGTGCACACGATAAAGACGAGCCTGTTTATATGATCGGGGTAGTGGTGAGTCTGACGCAAATGCACGCGCAAACGATTCGCCTCTACGAAAAACTGGGACTGGTCACGCCCCGACGCAAAAGCAAAAATCGCCTTTATTCGGAACGCGATGTTGAGCGATTACGTCAGATTAGACGATTCACGCAGGAAATGGGCGTTAACCTCGCCGGGGTTGAAGTCATCCTGAAACTGCTTCACCAAATGGAGGAGTTGCAGGAAGAGCGTAATCTTCTCTTGAACCGTGCCACCGATATTGAGCATCGGGTGAAAGAATACCTTGTGAAGACAGGCGGCAAATTTCCATGACTGGACAGTTTGGAACCTTTGCCCCCCGGAATTGGTGCGCCCCTTCCGGCGATTTCCCCCCCTATCGTGAGTCAGAAACTGTTGCAGATCACGGCTCCTCCCCTGATCACTCCACCACCGGAGAAGAAAAAGACCGGGGAATAGTCCTTTGATTACGCTGGTTTCCCTCAACACTCTGATCGAAGACACCTGTGTGCTGGCAGTGCTGGCGTATCTGCTGGCGCGTGGCGAAACGTTGCAACGGCTCTTCTCAGTGCCGCTTGGCATTTCACAGCGACTTCTGCTTGGCGTCTTGTTGGGAGCGCTCGGCACTACCGAAATCATTTTCCCGGATGCCCGCATTCCCTATGTTCTTCACACGCTTCTAGTCACATTTGCAGTGTTTCGGGGCGGATTGCTGACCGGACTGATTTCCTCTCTCATTATCGTCTGTGGGTTTGCTTTCCGTGAAAATTTCCCTTCTCTTCTTACCACAATGCTGGCACTGGGTGTCTGTCTCGGTGCGGGAATGATCGCCCGTCAGATTGAGGGAGAACTTCGCTCTTCGCTTGTGGCACTTCTGTGTGGTGCGGCGGCACAGGCGGGAGTCGTGATTATCTACCGATTTTTGCTATTGCCCGGTGCTTCTTTCTCTCCCCTCTACACGTCGGGAATCACTATTTTTGCAAACAGCTTTGGCTTATGGCTTTTTCACCGGATTTTACAGGACGCACAAGCCCGCGCCGACGCGGAACGTTATCGGTTGGAAGTGGAACGCGCTCATGCCCTCGCTACCGAAGCCCAACTCGCTTCACTTCGCGCCCGAATTCATCCGCATTTTCTCTTTAATGTCCTGACCTCCACCGCCGCACTCTGTCGTATCTCTTCCGAGAGTGCCGAGAAGACACTGATCAATCTCAGTCGCCTTCTCCGACGCTCTCTCGATGCGCCTACCGATGTTCCGATTTCCGTCCAAACTGAACGCGAGTCGCTTCAAGCCTATCTTGAAATTGAACACCTGCGCCTCGGTGAGCGTCTTAAAATCAACTGGAGAGTGGAAGCCGACTTGAACCGCGTGACTCTTCCTGCGTTCGCGCTTCAAACCCTCGTTGAAAACGCGATTCAGCATGGAATTGCACCCTCGATCAATGGCGGCACCGTCACTATTTCGATTATTTCTCGCCCTCGCTACACTCTTTTTGCGGTCTGTGATACAGGGGTAGGCGTGGAATCAGGACGTGAAAAGGAGTGGCGGCTTTTACCGGAAAGACCCGAACACGGCTTGCAAATTGTGGCTCAACAGTTGATTTTGCAGTATGGACGCAAAAGCCGTCTTCGCCTTTTCAGCGAGGCAGGGCGGGGAACTCTGGTTGTGTTTGCCTTGCCGATTGAAAGCTCAAACTCCGGAAAAGACACCCCATGAAAATCTTGATTGTGGACGATGAACCGCTTGCACGGGCGCACCTGCGGCTTCTGCTGGAAGAAAATACCGATCTCGCGTCCTTGCCTCTCCAACTCGATGAGGGAGAAAACGGCTTTGTTGCCCTCGAAAAAGCGGAGGTATCGAAACCCGATCTTATTTTTCTTGATGTTCAGATGCCGGGAATGACGGGCTTGCAAACAGCGACCGCTTTTCTGGCTCTTGAAACGCCGCCGCTCATTTGCTTTGTCACCGGATATTCCGAGTACGCAGTGGAAGCTTTCGAGCGAAACGCGATAGATTATTTGCTTAAGCCAACAGATGCACAAAGACTTGCACAAACATTGAAACGAGTCCAGGAGCGACTGAAAGACGGGCAAGTCCGCCATAAGATCGCCGCCGAAATTCAGAAGTTGGACGAAGAAACCGCTTCCCCTACTCCCCTCAAACGTCTTCCCGTGCGCGAAGATTATGCGATTCGACTTGTGAATGTCGAGGACATTCTTTGTGCGGTTGCGCGAGAGAAGCGGATTGTGATTCGCACAATGGACACGGAAAGCCGCACCTACTACACGCTCACTCAATTGGAAAGCCTTCTTCCCGCCGAGCAGTTCTGTCGAACGCACGACTCCTGTATCGTCAACTTGGATCAGGTCGAACGACTTCATTTTCTCGGAAATCATACCTACTCGGTTGAACTCAAAAACGGGTGGAAGCTTCCGGTCGGACGCACTCGCTACCCGCTTCTCCAGCGTAAACTGGGGTTATCCTCGTTGACATTACCCTAGACTTTACAAGTCTTGAAGTCTCGCAATCCGTCAATTTGTGCAAACGAACCGATCTGCGGGTTTGTTGAAACCGTTTCTTCTCGACACACTTCTACTTTCCATTTACAATGGGCGTCTTAAGCCCGTTTTGCCCTGTCTCCCCGTCAGGTGACGCGCTCTTTGTTCTATGCCTGAAAACGGGGGATCGGTAAGATGCAACACACAATTTTGTCGCGACGTGCAAAGACTTTCGTGAGTCTTTTTATTCTCTCCGCCCTTGTTCTTGCAGGCTTTTTCCTGAAACGATCCTCGCCCGTGCCGACACTTTCTCGTGCCGCTCAATCAATCACTTCTCAGCCCTGAGTCTCTCTTTGTAACCGCTTTTTCTCCATTACCGTCTAATCGGCACATCAACCCGAAATAACGATTTTAAGGAGAACCCATGAAATTACCAAACCTGTCCAAATTTTCTGCCCTGACTGCTGTTGCCCTTTTCGGCGTGGTAGGAAGTGGGCTACCTTCCGTGAAGGCGCAGGGTATTATTTTCCCTGATCGCTTCGAGGAACGTATTTCGCGTCCCCTCCCCCCTGTGCGTGAGTCCCCTTTCTATGTTAAGAATTTGCGGATCAATGCCGTCGTTCACGACTCAGTTGCCGAAACCGTTGTCGAGCAAACTTTCGTCAACGATTCCAATATCGAGCAGGAGGGAACCTACCTTTATCCTTTGCCGGAAGGAGCCACGCCTTCCGCCTTTTCCATGACCGTTGGAGACAAGACAATGGAGCCGCGTGTTCTCACCCGCGAGGAAGCGCGAAGCATTTATGAGAGCATTGTGCGGCGGCGCAAAGACCCGGCTTTGCTGGAATATGTCGGGCGCAACCTTGTGCGAATCAGCGTCTTTCCCATTCCCGCACATGGTGAGCGCGTCATTCGGATGCGCTACACCGAAACGTTGAAACCGGAAAATGGCTTACGCCGCTATTCGACGACGCTTTCTACCGCACGATTTGGAGCGCGACCTGTGGGAACCTCTGTGATTTCGGTTCGCATCGAAACCAACTCGCCGCTTAAAAATGTCTATTCGCCTTCGCACTCCATCAATGTCGGCAGACCCTCCGAAAAGACCGCCACCGTCTCCTGGGAAGGAACGAACGCCGTTTCCGACAGAGATTTTTCGGTCCTCTATTCCACCTCCGACGACGATGTGGGATTGTCACTTCTAACCTACAAAACGGGAGAGAGTGACGGCTATTTCCTCTTGCTTGCCTCACCCCGAATCAGTGTGCCAAAATCGAAGATTCTACCGAAGCAAGTCGTTTTTGTGCTGGACAAAACCGGCTCTATGGCAGGCGAGAAGATCGTTCAGGCGCGTAAATCCCTGCTCTTCTGCCTGAACTCGCTTCACCCGGAGGACAAATTCAATGTAGTGACATTCGCGGAGTCTGCAGAGTCGCTCAATCAGGGCTTGGTCTTCGCCACCGAAGCGAACGTCCGCAAAGCAAAAGATTATGTAAGTGGCATTGAAGCAAGCGGCGGAACCAACATTGATGAGGGATTGAAAACCGGATTATCATTGCTAAAAAAGGACGGCGGCAATCAAAAAATGCTGATTTTTATGACCGACGGCTTGCCGACCCTCGGCGAAACCAACGTCGCAACGATTATGAAACACGCGAAAGAGGCAACTCCTCCTAATACGCGCATTTTTTCCTTTGGACTCGGCTACGATGTCAACGTTCCCTTTCTGGACAAACTCGCTTCCGAAAACAAAGGCGACGCCGACTTTATACGTCCCGAAGAGGATGTGGAAGCGAAAGTTTCCGCGTTTTACTCGAAAGTCGCTTCTCCGGTTCTCTCGAATCTTTCGCTGGCACTGGAAGGCGTGGACGCCTACGACCTTTATCCGAAAGCGTACCCCGATCTGTTCAAGGGGTCACAACTGGTGATCGCAGGACGGTTTCGGGGAAACAGCACCGGGCTGGTACGCCTTGCGGGAATGGCGAACGGCACGAAAGAAAGTTTCACGATTAAGGCGGACATGGCAAGTGCAGGAGGACGAGACAGTTACCTGCCGCGCCTGTGGGCTTCGCGCAAAATCGGCTATTTGATTGACGAATTGCGGCTGAAAGAGGCGAGTGCGCCGGGGCGTCAAGAGGTGGTGGACGAGATCGTGCGGCTTTCCCGTGAATTCGGAATTATTACGGAATACACCTCATTTCTGGTGGACGAGCGCGAACAAACGGCACTCGGTTTGAGGGGAGCCGACGCACTTACCTCCAACGGAATCTACCTGCGAGAGATAACGAAGCGTTCACGAGCGGGCGGATACAGCGGTTCGGCGGCAGTCGAGCAGAGTTTCCGTGCCAAAGACCTCTCCGCCTCCAATGCTCCCGCATCACGCTACCAATCGCAATATGGAGACGCATCGGGTGGGTTTGCAGGAGGGTTTTTGCCGGACGGTCTCAGACGAGAAGACCTTCATGCTTATGACGTAGACTGGTCTCTCTTGATCCCTAATGCAAACTATAATGCGAGAAAAGCAAGTCCTGCGGGTCCCGCCGGACCACCGGGCGGCAAGGGAAGAACCGGGCGAGAGACTTACGGATTAGAGAAGACTTCCGCTCCCCAGGTCAATCTGCAAGCAATCAAAGACCGTGCCTTCTATCGCCAATCCAACAACCTCTGGCAAGACGCCCTTTACGATGCGAAAAAGCAGAAGCTGACAAAAATTCAGGCTTACAGTGAAGCCCACTTTGCTCTTATGCGAAACGTGAAATCCCTTTCGGATTACTCTTCCGCAGGCGAGTCCGTGATTGTCAAACTCAGTGCAAAAAACGCGATTGAGATCGGCAAAACCGGAAGGGAAACACTAACGTCAGCGGAGATCGCAGAGTTGACAAAGTAGAGAGGCAAGTGCTGAGTGTTAAGCATTAAGTGTTGAGAAGGAAGATTGCGCGTCAATCCTGTTCCTCCCGCATCGCGTCCGAAGGACGCCCTCACCGAAGGTGCTTAGCGGCGGTGTTTAAACCGTTGAAATCTATCAAACCGTTTAACAAAACCGTCTGTGCGATCATTGCCATTGAAATCTATCAAACCCCACCCCAACCCTCCCCTTGCATAAGGGGAGGGAGTCAAGACGGTTTAGGTCAAAAATGAACTTTGTGAAAATCGAAACGTCTCAATGAGCGGAAACGGAATTTTCAGAGGCAAAAACAATGTACACAATGGGGAATTTGATGCAGGGCGACCTAACTTTGGTGCAACGCGCTCAGGCAAATGA
>JACMPS010000211.1 GCA_014377395.1 Chthonomonadaceae bacterium | reverse complement strand
CAGGGTGAGTTGACCGGCAGTTCCATTTCTCACCTGAAGGGGATTGGTGGAAACAATAAAATCCTGTGCCTTGATGCGCTGGATTCTCTCTACGAACTCACTGAATAAAATCGGGTCTCCATTAACGGTGGCAACGATCTTCTCGGTTCCGCTTTGCGCCTTCGCCCTCACCGACAGGGTGGGGACAATCAGCAGTCCTGCCAGAAACAATCCACTCTTTAATGCGCTACGCTGTTGTCTCATTATTCTCTCTACCCTTCACTTCTGAATCAAAAATTGGTGGGGTCCTGCAAACAAAAGCACTTCTCTCCCGCAAGATATTTCGGCAAGGATAAGGCTTTTTCCTCTCTTGAGTAGTTTTGTTCAGGAGTTTACAAGCACTGGAAAAAAAAATTGTTTTCCCGCTCTAACTCACAGGAAGAACAGCAAAATCCCTAGCCCCACCAATGCCCCGCCCACCGCATAGCCCTCATTACGTTCCAGCCACCCGAAACGAACCCGCTCTAAACCTTTGTGCGCGAGCAAAACAAGCGTGAGCATAGAAGAGAGAGTGACAACCGCCATTGTGAGGGAAACCCCCGCAATCGTCGTCCAACTCGAACGCGACGCCGCAATGAAAACCGAAAGCAGATCAAGGCAAGGCGAAAGCGTCATTCCAAGAAACAAAGCCCCCATCGTCGTAGCGGAAGCGAGCCGCTCCTGCCGCACGCCCTCGACACGTTCTACGGCAAGGGGCGGATTTGTGTTCTCCGAAACTTCGGTATGGGAGTAGTCATGGTGGTGATCGTGAGCGCAACCAACGCCTTTGCGTTGCTGGCGGATAAACCACAATCCCAGCAGAATGAGAAAGGAAGAGGTAACGATATGCTCGGCACGCTCCGGAATCTTGTCGAGGTGCCACAGCGACTTTCCGGCAATGGCGACAATTAACCCAAGAATGAGGGTAACGGCGATGTGTCCTGTCCCTGCCCACAGCGTCAGTCTCAGGGTGCGCCCCACGCTCCACTTTCGCGCTTTTCCCACAAGGGCGAAGGAAAGCCAGTGCGAGGGAATCAGTGCGTGAAGCAGGGAGATCGTCAGGGTTCCGAGCAGTAAGGCTCCGGTGGAAGCGTCGGGGGGAAGAGAGGTCGGCATAGGTCAGATCCTCCCGCTCATGACGGCGTAGGCGGCGTTGCGCCCCGCCACCAAAGCCCCGTGAAGCGAACTCGATTGCGTGATTTCTCCCGCGAGAGTCAAGCCCTCAATGCCGGTTTGTGTGTCGGGCAATCGCTCAAAGATGCCCGCGGGTTGCGCGAACTGCGCCCAGATCACACGATAGAGCCGCAGAAACTCCCACTCGCTTGCGCGAGAGGCGGGCAGTTTCAGTGCCATTTCTCTTTTCACGGAGTCCACAAGTTCCGTGTCGCTTAACGGGGAATTACCCAGCACTGTCGCCGTGAAGAGGTGCTTTCCCGTAGGGGCATAAGTAGGAGCCACATTCGTGACAAGGGCGGCGTTATTGACAAGAGAACCGGGTTCGGTAAACAGCAAAACAAGTTTTTCGGTGGTGAAGGCTTCGGGAACGGAGAAATAAAGGCAGGTGGAGGAGCGTTGTTCCGTCGGCATTTCAATTCCGGTCAGGCGAGAGGCGGTGTCGGCTTCGGTGGCAACGATCACATCATCCGCTTCGATCTTTTCGCCGTTTTCCAGAATAACGCCCGTCACGCGCTCACCCTCTTTGAGAAGTTCGCGCACAGGGGCATGAAAGCGAATCGAGCCGGGAAAGAGGTCGCCGGCGATCTGTTTGCCAAGTTCACCCATGCCCTTTGCGGGCAAAATCGAATCGCCTTCGGAGAGCATCTTAAAGAGAAACGCGAACATTCGCGCAGAAGTCGTCAGGTCACGCTCCAGAAAAATCCCGCCGTAAAACGGGCGAATGAAGCGGTCGAGGTAGTCGCTTGTAAACCCGAAATCTCGCAGGTAGGCTTCAAGCGTTTTGTCGGGCATCGCAAAAATTTCATCAAGGGTCATCGCCATAAGGTGAAGCCGAAGTGACGCGGTTTTGAGCTTGTCACCCATCCCGAAAAGGGGGGAACGAGCGGCGGCGAAAAGGTGATGCGGACGACGAAACGGGTCTGAAATCGGGTTGAGGCGGTCTTTCCAATGGATCAAAGCCCCTGGCTCAAACGCCATTGGCACGAGCTCATCGAGATCGAGTTCTTCGAGAATGGCGGGGTAGGCGGTAAACATAACCTGAAAACCGCGATCAAAGAGAAAGCCGTCCTGCGTGTCGGTGCGAACCCGTCCGCCCACGCCGTCACTCGCCTCCACGATTTCGGCATGAACCCCGGCGCGTTGCAGGGTTCGGGCGGCACACAGCCCTGACAAACCCGCCCCGACAATGACGCACCGTCTCTCTCTGCTCATCCGACTTTCCTCTCTTCTACACACGCTTGTGTGTATTATACCCATGATTTCTGGATCGAGCGAAGTTGTGATCTAACCTCCCAGGGTAAGCGCACTAAAATTACTTGATCCTTGCATCTCATACGCGGTCAGGTAATCGAAAAATCTTCGACCACGAAAGTAAGTCGCCGTCTGTCTAACGAGCCTTTTTGAGAACAAAAACCGAATTCATTTCAGCACCGAGAACCATTACCTTACGCAAGGGAGATAATCTACTACCCGCTACGCTAGAAAGCACGAAGGCACAGAGAAAGACAGGGGAGAAATCTCACGCAAAGACGCAAAAGCGTAAGTAGAAAGTAAAGAGTTGAGGGCATTTGCCTTAACTCCCCTCTCCCGGATGCTGGGGGAGTCCCCATTGGTCAAGGTCAGGGTGGGGGGCAGCAAAGTGGGTAGTGCATAACGTGACTTATTACAACTCGCCGGCTTAGATTGAGAGGTGATCGCCTTGTTCACCCCGAAGACGCGGAATAAAGAGCCGACTTCGGGTATAATTGAGAGCGGGCGCAACGGGAAACCCCCGTTGCGCCCTTCTCTTTTTTGTGGGTTTTTGCAAAGTGATTGAGAAGGCTCCGTGGAATTTGGCTTTTGTGAGAGGATCATTCTTGAGTTGAGGGATCGTTTCGGGAGAAAGAACGAGCGAAAGAAAGGGTGAAGAGATGCCGCAGTTTCAACGTCAGAAGTCGGGGCAGGCAAAAGTACGAGTGCTTTCCGTAGACGCCACCCGCGCCTATATGCTTCTCATGCGCCACACCGGAGGCAAAATGCAGGTGTTGCCGGGCGATGTTTACGTCTGTGATGAGAAAAGTGTCGAGATGTTGCGTGAAAACAAAATTCAGTTCGAGGAAATCAAAGAGGGGGAGAAGCGAGGCGAACAATGACGAAGTATATTTTTGTGACGGGAGGCGTGGTTTCCAGTATTGGGAAAGGAATCACAACGGCAAGTTTGGGGCGACTGCTGAGAAATCGTGGGTTCCGAGTAACGCTTCAGAAACTCGATCCCTACATCAACGTAGATGCCGGAACGATGAATCCATTTCAGCACGGCGAGTGCTATGTCACGGAGGACGGCGCGGAAACCGATCTTGACTTAGGGCATTATGAGCGTTTCGTGGACGTGGATTTGACGCGGCGGGCTTCCGTCACTACGGGAAGCGTCTATCAAACCGTGATCGCCAAAGAGCGACGCGGTGACTATCTCGGCGCGACGGTGCAAATGATTCCGCACGTCACCAACGAGATCAAGTCGCGTGTGATTGATGCAGGAAAAGGCGAGGACGGGCAACCCGAAGCCGATGTCGTGATTGCAGAGGTCGGGGGGACGGTAGGGGACATTGAGGGCTTGCCGTTTCTGGAAGCCATTCGTCAATTCAAGAAGGATGTTGGCGCGGAGAATGTGCTGTACATTCACGTTACCCTGATTCCCTATGTCGGGCCCTGGGGCGAAGTCAAAACCAAACCGACACAACATTCCGTGATCAAATTACGCGAGATCGGAATTCAACCGGACGTTTTGATTTGTCGAACTCGTCTGCCGCTCACCGAAGATGTAAAAAAGAAGATTTCCCTGTTCTGCGATGTGGACGCGGAAGCCGTGATCGCCGCCTATGACGCTGAAACGATCTATGAGGTGCCGCTTAATTTTGAGGAGGCGGGTCTTTCGGATTATGTCGTCAAGCGCTTACAATTGCCGAAACACACGCCTGATCTCACCGAATGGCGCGAAATCGTCGAGCGAATCAAGCGTCCTCACTGGGAAGTGGATATTGCGGTGATCGGAAAATATATCGAAAACGGCGACTCCTATATCTCGATAGCGGAAGCCCTCAAACACGCGGGAATTGCAAATGATTGCCGGGTAAATTTGCACTGGATGGACAGCGAAACGATTGCGCCCGATGATGCCGCAAGTTTGCTGGGCAAAATGGATGCCCTTCTCGTTGCCCCCGGTTTTGGAGCCAGAGGCGTGGAGGGCAAAATCGCGGCGGCACATTACGCCCGCACCCAAAAAGTGCCTTTTCTCGGAATTTGCTACGGGATGCAAATGTCGGTCATCGAACTCGCCCTGAACGCCGCAGGGCTTGAAGGGGCGCACACCGAAGAGGTGAGTCCCGAAACGCCGCATCCGGTCATTCACATTCTGCCGGAACAAAAAGACATTCAGGACAAGGGTGCTACCATGCGCCTCGGTTCCTACAAATGTCAGTTGGTCGCCGGGTCACTCGCAGAGAAAGTGTACGGCACCTCCTTCATTTATGAGCGTCACCGACACCGCTACGAGTTCAACAATGATTATCGTGAGTTGCTGGCTAAGCACGGCATGGTTTGTTCCGGTCTTTCGCCGGATTATCGCCTTGTCGAAATCGTAGAGATTCCCGATCATCCTTACTTTATCGCCACACAGTTCCACCCGGAGTTTCGTTCACGTCCCAACCGGGCGCACCCGCTTTTCAGTGGGCTAATTCAGGCGGCGATGGCGCACCGTCCCCGTGCTTTTGTTCCTACTGTAGACGAAGCGGTTGTTTCCGTTGCCGAGCCGCGTTCCGAACGCGGAAGTCTGAACCCAACCCCGGTGGAAGAAGGCGTAGAAATCTAAAAAAATCATCCGAAGAGATTTGCGCTTCCGAATCATCCTAAAGGATGTTACGATGCTCTCGCAGCAAGAATTGCAACTCGCGTTCGTTACGATTGTCGTGATTGTTTTTCTTTCTCTCCTGCTGGTTTATCGAAGTGTAAGGCATTTGGATCGCTTCAAGCATCGTGCCTTCTAGGAGGTGACAACCACGCTGGAAAGCATCACCGATGCTTTTCTTCAGATCGACAAAGACTGGCGTTTCTCCTATATCAATGCCGAGGTCGAGCGTGTTCTGTCCTTGAAACGCGAAGCATTAATCGGTTTGACGATGTAGGAGGTTTTTCCTGAAGCAATCGGCACCGTATTCGAGTGGAATTACCGGAAAGCCGTTGAGGAGGGGATTCGTGCTCAATTCGAAGCCTATTTCGCTCCGCATCGGCAATGGTACGCGGTTCGGGCGTATCCTTCCACCGAGGGGCTTTCGATT
>JACMPS010000210.1 GCA_014377395.1 Chthonomonadaceae bacterium | reverse complement strand
CGGCGGCAAGAGCGCACGGTCTTTCTCCGCAAATCGTGTACCGGGCTTGCTTCAAGGACGCCCCGTAAATTTTGTTCTTATGCAGAGTTGATTAGGCTCGCTACTTTATGAGGTTCGCCTGAAAAATCTATGTTTTTCTCAGGAGCGTTAGCCACAACACATATAACGCAGGAATGAATTCCGCGCCCCGTACCGCCCCTGAATTGGCTAAAACTCGGACACCTGACTCATTGGAGAGTACTGAGAACGTTTCTCTTCCAGATTGGAAGCAAACGTAATCATGCTCTGTTTTTGTCCGCAGGACTATTGGCGTAGCCGCCAGAAGGGCATTTATTCCGCCGCACTTATTTTTCAACACTTTCTCGGGCAGTACTCGTGAAGATAGGAGGAATTTTAGCCATAATCTGCTCAGGAAAGGACGTTCCCTTTTGCCGAAAGGTATACAGACGTCAACTGAGCTATACTATGATTTTTTCAACGACTCTCGACCTGACACCCGGACAAACGGTAGCCCGAAGCGTCTACGGCAAGGACAATCACCTTCTGATGAAGCGCGGCTACGAACTGACTCTCTCCAGCATCGCTTTGCTAACGGAATTGACCATCTCAGGCATTTATCTGGAGGAGGAAGGGACGGACGACATCTGCCCGACCGACGTAGTAGAGCCTGAGTCGCGCATCAAGTGCCAGAACGCTCTGGAACGCGCTTTTGCCGGATTGCAAAAGGGAGCCTCCAACGGAAAGCGAGTCATGGTGAACCCCGCTCAAATCGAAGCGGCAACCCGTGAAATGGTGGGATCGCTCCTGGACGCGCAAAAGCCAGTGCTGGCAATGCTCGACCTGCGGAGCGAAAACAATGCCCTGTTTCAGCACTCCGTCGGTTGCTCGGTACTGGCGTCACTTCTCGGAAAAGAAATGAAATTGGCCGATGACATGATCCGTCAACTTGCCATGGGAATGGTCTTTCATGATTTCGGGCAGACGTTGCAACCCGCCTCACTCTATGCGAAAAAAGGCACTCTGACCGATGCGGAACGAAAAACTGTACAGGAGCATCCGCGTCTTGGCTTTCGCAAGGCAATGGAAGACGATCTACTTTCCCCATTGGCGGCGTATGTCGTGTTGCGGCATCATGAGCGCGTGGACGGGCAGGGCTATCCCGACGGCATCAAAGGAGACGACTTCAAGAGGATCGGGCGGATTGCCGCGCTGGTGGAGGTCTACGATACAATCATCAGTTTGCGCCCCTACGCTCCTCAACAAATGCCCGATTACGCGGTGAAGCAGGTGCTTTGTGAAACAGGAACCGCCTTCGATAAAGAGGCGGGTGTGGCACTCGTGAAGTGCGTCGCGGTTTATCCGACAGGGTGCGCGGTACGCCTGAACACGGGAGAGAGCGGACTTGTCGTCTCAACCGAACACGGCAAGACAACGCGCCCGTTGGTACGCTTATTTTATAATGAGGACAACTCGCGCCGAACGCCGGAAGACGTGCAACTGGATCGCTCCGACGGACGCTGTATCATTTTGTCGGGCATGAGTCTGGAGAAGGTTCGTCGTGCGAAAGTCAGCCTCCCGAAAATTTCCATTGCCGACGAACTCGATCAACTCGCGGCTTAGCGTTTTACTTTTCCTGCTTTCTGGTCACTTCTCAAACAATACAGTCTCTGTGTTTTACTCGGCGGCAGAGAGTTGTATCACCACCTTTTGGAGCGGCTCTTTCAACTGAATCAAAATAGGTGTATGCACGGTAGGAAGCGTGTTCCGGTGCGTCAGGACTCCAGCACTCAGCCACAAAACCCCGCCTTTGTAGATTGCTTTGGGCATCAGAAACCTGCTACCAGGAGAAGCCCACCGCACCAGATAAGAAGTTTCTCTATTGGAGTGCTTCGCTTTAGGAGCATAATAAGTCACCTGCCCCGGATCGAGCGCAACGAAACTGCGGACAACCAGTTTTGCGTTCGCTCTGTCAAAATGTTGGCTCACGGCAGTAGGGAGGACGGTCAGTGCGCCCTCTCTGTCCTGATCCGACCGATCCTCGAATTTCGTCAGCCACTCGTCTTGAAAGACCGGACCTGAGTAGGGCATCGGGTTGCATCCGAAAAGACAAAAAATTGGAAATGCAAGAAAGCCAATTCTGTATTTATTGAAAATCATGTGGCTGTTAAGAGTCATTTTGATTTATTTTCCAGAGGCAGGGAAGCAACGGAAACCCCGATTTCAGAGGGATTGACTGGCTTCCCACTCATTTCACAAAACTTACCTCTCATCTCCCGGTACGTACCCATCGCTCCACGTCATTACCCCGACTGCAAAGATAATAAAGGAATCTCGCCCTTTGTGGAGAATTAGGGTGATGAGAATCTTACGAAGAAACGGGTACGCTGATTTTGGTGAAACCCAGAGTAAAAATCTGCTGCATTGAGAGCATTGCAGAAGCGGAAATCGCAATTAATACCGGAGCCTCCACTCTTGGACTCGTCTCGGAGATGACGAGTGGTCCCGGCGTGATCATGGAAGACGAAATCGCATCTCTTGTACGGCATACTCCGCCCGGTGTCGCTACCTTTTTGCTTACCTCGAAACGAACCGCTACTGAAATCATAACGCAACTGCGCCATACCGGAGCCAACACGGTGCAATTGACCGACTACGTTCCAAACTCGGTTTATGCGGAACTTCGAGAGGCTCTGCCGAACGTCAAGATTGTGCAGGTAATCCATGTTTCAGGGCAGGAAACAGTTTTAGAAGCACAGAAAATCGCCCCTTTTGTGGACGCTCTTCTGCTTGACTCGGGCAATCCTAATCTCTCCGTGAAAGGGTTGGGCGGGACGAGGATACGCCATGATTGGAGCCTCAGTCGGCAAATTGTGATGAATGTGGAAGTCCCTGTTTTTCTGGCGGGTGGGCTACGTCCTGAAAATGTAGGAGAAGCCGTACAAACCCGTAAAGCCCTATGGGTTAGACCTTTGCACGGGCGTGAGAACCGGGGGCAAACTTGATTTGCAGAAGGTCAAGGCGTTTTTCACAGCCCTGGAAGTGAACTTCGACTCGCTGTAAGAAAAGCGCACACAATGTGGTTGCACAACAAACGAAAGACTGAAAGACAAAAGGAAGAGAACAAAAATGTCAAGAGAAAAAGCAAAACGGTGGGGCAGAGTGGGCTTGTGGGTGCATCTGTTCGTGTGTCTCGTATGGCTGAACTTGATGCGGACTTCACAGCAACCGCACGAATTGATGATCCATATTTTTCTGTGGTCAATCCTCGGCGTGCAGTTTACGTGGGGGCTGACGGTCGGGCTTCTGGTGGGTCCCGCCCGCAAAGATCGCCCGCTACTG
>JACMPS010000209.1 GCA_014377395.1 Chthonomonadaceae bacterium | reverse complement strand
GGATTTCACGAAAAGCCGAACACCGCACAGGAAAACGAAGCACAGATCCCGGTGGCGGCGGAACTCGGCATCCAGACCTTTGTGGTGGGCAAAGGGTGGCAGACAACGCTCACGGGAGAGCGCGGCGGCTACGGCGATTGGGTGACGGATCGCGTCGCGTACCCGGACGGTCTCGCCATGTTCTCGCTGAAAGTACGGGAAGCGAAACTGAATTTCGGGTTGTGGCTCTCTCCAAACCACGTCAGTCGTGACTCGAAAGCCGTTGCCGATCACCCCGACTGGCTGATCAAACGAGCGGACGGCACAAGACTAGAAGACAACAATGCGATCATAGAGGATTATCCTTACAGTCACTCGGCTTACCCTGCGATGTGCTTGCCTTCGGGGTGGATGAGCAGCCTCTCTCTTTCAATGGCGGCGTTTTTGCGTGAACTTTCCGCAACAACTTTGATTACGGAGGGAAATCCTTTTGAGGATGTTTGCCTTGATCCAACCCATGAACACCCCTTGCTTCACGCCCTTTCCGCTCAGGAAGAGCAATGGAAACTCTTCACGGAGAAAATGCACGGCGTCAGTGATTCAATGGTGATTATCGGGGAGGGGTTGGACAATGGAACGGATTTAGCGGGCGTTGAAGGCAGTGACCGAAACGCTCTCGCTCCCGCGTTTACGAGAATCGAACGATTCAACGTTAGTTCTCTGGAGAGAACCCCCGAAATTATTAATCCTCTTGCTTCCGTTGTGGACAGGTTTGTCGCTGGTTGGTTTTTGTCGGGTGCCATGCCCTGCCTTACAGGAGACTTGACAAATATTGCTCCGTCTGATCGTATCGAACTCAAAAAATGGCTTGCCCTTTATCTCGAAGTACGCCCCTGGCTAGCCTATTCTCACTCGCTCAGTGGAAACGACATCCCTTCGGCGACGCTTTCTCTGCGTCCTGTCCTTAAAGGAAGATACGGGTATCTCGCTCTGGAAACCGTTCTCCGTAGCAGGACGCAGAAAGCCGATCCTATCGAAATTAACGCTTCGGATTATTTCGTAAAACTCGACATGAGCCGCCTCGAACTCGTTTCTGTTAAGACAGGGAAGCCGATTCCCTTCACGAAAAAGGAAAATGGCTTTGTCCTCTCGAACTATCTCAGCAAAGAGACCTCTCTTTCCGATTGGGACCTTATCGAAATCAGGATACGGGAGAAAGTGTTAAGGGTTCCGGTTCCTCCCCTTACGCAAGGGGGAGGTTAGGAGGGGGTTAGAACAGACCTCACCCCCAACCCCCTCTCCCGATTCCCTCGTTCCTCGGAGGAGAAGGGGAGTAGATGCCTCTGACTTTCTGCCGATTACTGTGTGGGGAGAGAAAGCAAAAGACCTTCCCCATTGATCTGATTTGCAAGAGGGAGTGATTGCTGAAATGCAGTTTTGCGCTGCCTCCGTAAGCCGGAACGAAATTTTTACAAGAACCTTGATAAGAAGTAGAGAAGCGTCTACAATCCTAACACCTAATTATGCTTAAACATTCTGCCGCCATTTCCATTTTTCTTTTTGTTCTCAGTGCAATCTTTCTGTCTGAGTGGATCGTGAAGCCGAAACCGAAACCGGGTCCCCTCGAAATCACCTACTGGGAGAAGTGGACGGGATTTGAGAGCGACGCAATGAGGGCAACCGTCAATGATTTCAATAAGTCTCAAGACAGAATTCACGTCAACATTCTGACCGTCTCCGGGATTCAGAACAAAACGTTGCTGGCGATTGCCGGAAATGTGCCGCCTGATATTGCAGGGCTGTACGGGCCCAATGTGGCACAGTACGCCGACGCCAATGCTGTCCTGCCGATGGACGAATACTGCCGAAAAGCGGGACTCACTGCTGACCACTACATTCCCGCTTACTGGGATATCGGGTTTTACAAAGGTCATGTGTGGGCTTTGCCCTCTTCACCCGCGTCAACGGCTCTCCACTACAACAAAAAAATGCTGACGGCGGCAGGCTACACAAAGCCGCCGGAAACCCTTGAAGAACTTGATGTGATGGCGGAAAAAATGACGGTACGTAACCCCGACAACACGATCAAAATTAGTGGCTTTATTCCGCAGGAACCCGACTGGTGGGCGTGGGGATGGGGCTATCTGTTCGGTGGAGAGTTGTGGGACGGCAAATCTCAAATTACGATTAATTCACCGGAGAACATCAAGGCTTACGAGTGGGTGCAGGGCTACACCAAAAAGTATGGACACTCCGTTTTGCAAACCTTTCAGAGTGGGTTCGGCTCGTTCTCCTCGCCACAAAATGCGTTTCTCTCCGAAAAAGTCGCGATGGAACAGCAGGGCGTCTGGATGTACAATTACATTACGAATTATTCTCCAAAACTCGAATGGGCGGCGGCTCCCTTTCCCCTTCCGAAAGACCAGAAATACAAAGGCGATTTCACCTTTGTAGACGCCGATGTTCTCGTCATTCCAAGAGGCGCAAAGCATCCGGCGGAGGCGTTTGAGTTTATCAATTATGTGCAGTCTCAAAAGGGAATGGAAACGTTTGTCCTTGGGCAACGCAAAAACTCGCCGCTCGCCGAGGTCAGCCCCGAGTTTTACAAAAAGCATCCGAATCCTTTCATTCATCTTTTCTCCGATTTACCACGTGGACACCATAATTTCACGTTTGCAAAACTCGGTATCTGGCCCGAATATCAGGCGGAAATCACAAGTGCCGTGCAGGAACTAACCTCTAACGAAAACGTCTCCGTCAAAGCCCTGTTCGACAAAGTAAAAGAGCGAATGCAACCGAAACTGGATCAATATTTTCAGCGTCTTAAAATGCGGGAAGCGCAACGAGTGAACTCTACTCAAGAAGAGACAAAACAGAAGGAAGCACGACAATGAAACGCCAACGACAGGAGACTCTGACGGCACTGATGTTTGCTTCGCCCTGGTTTATCGGCTTTGCCGTGTTTCTGCTTTACCCGCTTTTGGCATCGCTCTATTATAGTTTTTGTGACTATTCGGTGTTGCGTCCGCCGCTGTGGGTAGGGCTGGATAACTTCAAGGAGTTGTGGAAGGATGAAGTGTTCTGGATCACGCTGAGGAACACGGTGTTTTATGCGATTGTGGCGATTCCTTTAGGAGCGACAGTGGCAATCGGATTGGCTCTCATGCTCAACGCGAAAATCAAGGGTATGGCATTTTATCGTACGATTTTCTTTTTGCCGTCGCTGGTTCCGCTTGTTTCCCTCGCGGTTTTGTGGTTGTGGCTTTTTAATGGCGAGTACGGTTTGATCAACTCGGCACTCAAAGGGATTGGGTTTCACAGCCCTCCAAACTGGCTTGGCGATGCGGCATGGGCAAAACCCGCAATGGTGATTATGAGTGTCTGGGGGGCGGGAAACGCAATGGTCATTTACCTTGCGGGCTTGCAGGATATTCCCACGCAACTTTACGAAGCGGCGGATTTGGACGGCGCAAACTGGTTTCAGAAAACTCGCAACGTCACGATCCCGATGCTCTCCCCCGTGATTCAATTCAATGTGCTGATGGGCATTATCGGAACCCTCCAGATTTTCGCGATTCCCTATGTCATGTTCCCCGGCGGTGCGCCCGCTCGCTCCACTTATTTCTACACGATGTACCTCTACGACAACGCTTTTATCTATCAGAAAATGGGGTATGCCTGTGCAATGGGCTGG
>JACMPS010000208.1 GCA_014377395.1 Chthonomonadaceae bacterium | reverse complement strand
GTCCTCCAGTCGTCGGGGGACGCCGCCCAAAGCGAGGCTTTGTGCTTTTCGCCGAACTTACGCGGGGCTCCCTTTTGCCCCGGTTTCCTCTGGGGCGGCGGATCATAAAACACCGCGTCCCGGCGTAACCGCGAGAGCAGAAAGCGTCCGCTCTCTTGCAAGGCTTTCGAGAACGGGGCTTTGGCGTACGCGCCATCGGCAACCGCTACCAAAACAGGAGGGTCAGGCAACGCTCCGACGAGTTGGGCGGCAAGGGCGAGTTTGCCCTTGTAAGTCCCGTCTTTGCGACAGGCGGCTTTGGGCACATAGAGGGCACAGGAGAGGAACAGCGCAACGGCTTTCTGTCCTGTTTGTTGTGCCAGTCCCGCCAGAGCGATCCAGCAATGCCCGTGCGACAAGTGATGTGGTTGGTCGCGGTTCATCGGGTCATAGTGAACGCCTGCACTCTCGAAATGCTGACCGTGCTTTCGGCAGACGGTATCGTCAATCGCGACGAAAACACGCCCGCCCTCGTCTTTGCACACGGGCACACAGAGGGCGAAAACCTGCCGCGATACCGCCGCTGTGTCCCACGTTGGTGAGCGTAGAAAGCGATAAAAGTTCGTCCAGTGGCGGTTAAGCAAGCGCGATAACACCACACTCGAAACCCACAACCTGCCGTCGAGGTGGGCGAAAACACGCACGAAGGCACAAAAGTAGCGAAAACCGGGTTTGGAAAACAGGGATTGGAAGGGCGCAAGGAGAACACTCCAATCGGGAGACGCTTTTTGGGTCATGTCAGACACCTCTTTTGCCGAGAAGTTATCTGATCATACGAAAAGCGTCTCCCCATTCTACATTTTCGCTAAACTACAGTTATTTCTACAAAGTGGCGTTAATGTAGTTGATCATTATTGCAGTTTTTACGTGTTCCAGCACTGATGCTTAAATTATCGCGAGTACATATGAAAAACGCTTTTTGTGCAGCAAAAACGGACGTCAATGAGACGCGGATTTCAATTTGTGTACCGAAATTAATAGTCGCGTTTCAAGGGCGCACGGAATTTTCAGTCCGCCCCTTTTTGCGGGTATTCTAAACGTAGCCTGAAAATAAGACCCTGAACCAAAAAGAGAAGAGATACCCTGACAATGAGCGAAAACGCAACCCCCGTTTTAAGCCTTCCCCACTGGGACCTGACCCCAATCTTTCCGTCGTTGCAATCACCCGAATACAAGGCCACGTTCGATGAGACCATTTCCGAGATCAAATCACTCGGCGAAATGTTCGATACGCACAACATTCGACGCCGCGAAACGCCCGAAGTCACCCCGGAATTCGTTTCCACTTATGAGGCGGTTCTCGCGAAAATGGGAAGCCTCTACGAAAACCTCCGCAAATTGGGGGCGTATATCGGGTGCCACACCTCTACCAATGCCGCAGACGCCGAGGCACAAGCCGAAGAATCACGACTGGATGCGGCGACGGTTCCCCTCAGCAAACTCAGCACACGCTATGTGGCATGGGTGGGTTCGAGCGACACGGAAGCCCTGATCGCAAGTTCCGAAATTGCAAAGGTTCACGCCTTCAGTATTCGACGTGCCGCCTATCAGGAAAAGCACCAGATGAGCGAAGCGGAGGAAGCGATTGCCTCCGATCTAGCACCGACCTCGATTACCGCGTGGGCGAAACTGCACAGCAATCTGACCGCCCTGTTGAGTGTGGAAGTTGAGATCGAAGGGGAAAAGAAAACCCTGCCGATGAGCAGTATACGTTCGCTCGCTTCCGATCCAGACCGAGTCACCCGGAAAGCCGCTTATGATGCCGAAATTGCGGCGTGGAAAACGGTTTCCCTACCGCTTGCCGCCGCATTGAACGGGGTCAAAGGCTATCAAACCGCCCTGCGGCGCAAGCGAGATTATGCGGGGGATGTTGAGCCGACCCTCGTGTCCAACTCAATTGACGCCGATACCCTCAAGGCGATGCAAACCGCTTGCGTGGAGTCGTTTCCTGATTTTCGACGCTATATGAAAGCGAAAGCAAAAGCACTTAAAGTGGAAAACATGGCGTGGTACGATCTTGTCGCCCCTGTCGGTGAAGCGACCAAAAACTACTCGTGGGACGAGGCAAAAGCGTTTATTCGGACGAACTTCGGGCGGTACAGCGAAAAGTTGAGCGCGTTTGCCGAGCGTTCCTTCTCCGAAAATTGGATTGACGCCGAGCCACACGTCGGGAAAACCGGAGGAGCTTACTGCACGGGGCTAACTCCCGGCGTCTCCCGCGTCTTTATGAATTACAATGGCTCATTCGGGAGCATTTCGACGCTGGCACACGAACTCGGTCATGCCTACCACAACCTCTGTCTGGAGAAACGCACTCCGTTTCAGCGTTCCACCCCGATGACTTTAGCGGAAACCGCCTCCATTTTCTGCGAAACGATTGCCTTTGACGGAGCCTTAGAAACCGCAACCCCCACCGAGCGTCTTGCTCTGCTGGACACCGCGCTGGAGAGAAACCTCGCCATTGTCGTGGACATCCATTCCCGATTTCTGTTTGAGCAGAGGGTGTTCGAGAAACGGGGCGAACGCGATCTGACCGAGCAGGAGTTTTCCGACCTGATGACGCAGGCACAGCGCGACACCTACGGCGAAGACCTGCAAGAGTTGCACCCCTTTATGTGGGCCGTAAAGGGGCATTATTATGGCCCCCTGTTTTACAATTATCCCTATACATTCGGGTTGCTTTTTGCGACGGGACTTTATGCTCAATACCGTCAAAACCCGGAAACGTTCAAGACAAAGTACGACGACCTGCTCTCCTCAACAGGCATGGCGGACGCGAAAACACTGGGGGCGGAGTTTGGATTAGACACGACTTCGATAGAATTCTGGAGAGCGAGTCTCGACATTATCCGTGAACAAATCACCGAGTTCGAGAAGTTGGTGGGAGTTTAGCCCTTGCAGCGAGAGAAAAGGCGAGATCGCTTCTGTGGGAGTGCGTTGAAAAGGCAATAATGACGAGAACGGCGGCATCAATTCATTGAAGGCAACTTCACCGTTCCGAGTTCATCCAATCGCGGACGCAGGCAGAGCAAAATCGCTCTTATTTCCAATCCCGAACATAAACTTTCTCCGCACACTCCAAGCGATCAGTCCTCTTTAAGACTTATCCTGTCCCTTAGCGAAAAGGTTTTCAGATTGTTGCGAGAGGGAGCCTGGGGAATCAATTCCCCGGCTACAAAAATGCTCCAATTACAAACTCCTGCTCAACGGTCTGCAGGATTTCCACCTGTGTGGACTCAATGCAAAAATAGTGGGGATGATCTTTTGTTTAGGACGAATAGTGTGTCCGAAGGAAGTCCTGCGAACCGTGTAGGGGCGTTGCTCTCCACGCCCATTTGTGATTGGGCGCGGGCGGAACGGGGCGCGGAATTTATTCCTACGCAAGAAGACGTTTCGTCTTCTTGCGTAGGAACAAGATAAGCCCTTTAAGAGAGGGCATCGCCGGATTAGTTTCTTCTATTCAGCAACGTATCAAAAGGAAATTTCTGGACAAGAGACTTAACTCTAACCCTCTTTCGCCACCTGGAGCATACTCGCACAGCCCTCGAATTGCTTGAGTGATTCGGCTTTGATTTCCTCCCACGCTTGAGGATCGAACCCCAACCAACTCTCGACTTCCGGGTGCAATTCGGGGGGAGCAGAATGTTCGGAAGGCGCGAAACCCACCTCCCACGCAAGCCAGTCGGCGGCATGAATTACGGACACCGCCTCGTAGTGATCGCCCGCCGTCATGGGTTCATGGTGTTCGCCGATCATAGAAGCGATGTGCCCCGGAAAATTCCAGTGATCCGCAATCTTTCGTCCCACCATGCCATGTTCAAGACTAAGAACTGCGAGTTCGGACTCGCGAGCACTCTTCTTTTCATGGGAAGCGAAAGCCAGAGCCACCGCGTATTGCAACGGAAAATAACTGTCCAGAAATAAGGCACCGAGATCATGCAACAATCCACCGATAAACGCATCGTCGGCGGCATTCCGGTTTTTTGGCAGACGGCGCTTTGCAATCACGCTCCCACTCACCGCTACCGCTACTGAGTGTTCCCAGAAACGATCCCGATTAAGACCGTAAGGCATGGATTTTCGGGAGAGAAGACCGAAAGCGGAAACGCCCATCACCAGATTGCGAATGGTGCTGAAACCCAGAATGAGAACCGCCTGCGTGATCGTGGAAACCCGCTTCGGAAACCCATAATACGCCGAGTTGACGATGCGAAGTACCTTAGAAGTGAGTCCGGGATCCATTGAAATCAGGCGATTCATATCCTCTGCCGTTGCGTTCGGATCGTTGACGATCTGCATGATTCGTGAAACAACCGCAGGAAGCGGCGGCAAATCCGCCAGTTTTTTTTCCAGGGTCTGCTGAAATTCCGCACGATCTATCTTTACTGATTTCACTTCAGGCGGCATCTAATGCTTCCTCTCGCCGACGTTGAACCTCGGAATAGTTTCGCTCGGTTGCTACTTCGATAATTCCGTTTATGTCGGCAATGAGAGCAACACGCCCATCGCCGAGAATGGTGGCTCCTGAAATCCCGGCAATCTGCCCGATGAATTTCCCCAGAGTTTTAATCACGACTTCTTGCTCTCCAATCAAGCGATCCACCACTAATCCAACGGTGCTGGTTCCATTGCCCACAATCACCAGATAAATTTCATTACTCCGGCGAGAATTAAGTGTCCGTTCATTATCGGCAAGGTGTTGCAAAGAGTTCATCCCACTTAAGGAAGAGGTTGATCGCCCGCTTTTTGGCTCTTCCGGGACAATGGCGCAGGAGAGATCGAAAATCTCGTCCAACCGAATAATCGGGAGCGTATGCCCTCGTTGCAAAATGACTTCGCGCCCGTTGATTCGGTGCAAAGCCGCGACATCCACCCGCAACGTCTCCTGAACCGCAACAAGCGGAAGGGCGAAGACGCCGCCCGCCACTTTCACCAGCAGTCCCCGGATAATCGCCAGCGTCAGAGGGAGTTTGATCGTGAAGCGTGATCCCTCTCCGATCTCGCTCTGAATGTCCATTATCGCACCGAGACGTTCCAGATTGCTTTTTACGATGTCCATTCCAACGCCGCGACCCGACACTTCCGAAACAACCGCCGCCGTCGAAAAGCCGGGAGCGAAAATAATCTGAAGGGCTTCTCGATCCGTCAAACGATACGCCGCCTCTGAGGTCAGCAATCCCTTTCGGACCGCAATCGCCCGCAAAGCCGCTGGACTCATGCCCTTTCCGTCGTCCTCAATCTCGATAACGATGTGGTTTTCCTGATGACGCGCCCGCAGAGTCACGGTTCCCGTTCGTGATTTGCCTCTGTCCTCACGCTCTTCCGGCGTTTCGATGCCGTGATCCACACTGTTGCGGAGCATGTGAACCAGGGGATCCCCGATAATCTCGACTACGGAGCGATCCAGTTCCGTTTCCTTGCCCTCCACCACAAATTCGACTTCCTTACCGAGTTTTTGAGCGAGATCGCGGATCATGCGTGGAAAACGATTGAACACGGTATCAATGGGAATCAAGCGAGCCTTCATGATTTCGCTTTGCAATTCGTCGGTGATACGCCCGACATGAGTTGCCGTTTCATTCATGCTTTCAATGAGTTCGTGAAGTCCGTATTTCTGTTCCAAGAGCGTTCCCAACTGAGCGATTCGAGTGCGGTCAATCACGAGTTCACCGATCAGATTCAGCAATTTATCGAGCCGTGCGACATCCACGCGCACCGTTTGCGTCTGTGCGTGTGTCTGCGTGGGCGGCGGGGTGGGACGCGCAGGAGAAAGAGCTACAGGGTGCAAAGCGTCGGGAGTTTCGACAGGCGCAAGGTTCGGCACTTCCAGAGAATGAACAAAACCGGAAGTCAGTGACGCCTCCGCGATTGTGTTGGTCGCGGGCTCTCTTTCTGCCTTCCAATCGGTTATCAACTCGCAGGTAGCCTCCGAAACTCGCTCGATAGCGAGACGAATCAGTGCCTCCTCAACTTGCGTAGCGAGAAGCACATCAAAGGTCTGCTCGAAGGTTTCCGCCTCCAACGCTTCCTCATCGGGATTGAGCGCGATCACGGAGCCGACGGCTTCAAGAGCGTTCATTACCATCAAAGCGCGAATGGATTTCATCACACAATCGTCGGCAAGACGAATTCGCAGGGAAACGAGTCGCTCCCCTACGGAATGGGCTTCATCAATCGCCTCCTGCTGAGACACGGAAAGCAGAAATGAAAACGGGGTGACACTTGTATCCTGAATTTGCTGTAATGGTATTTCTTCATGCCACTCTGTAAGACTAATCAAAACCGTCTCAGAAAGCCGTGCCATGCGCGTCGAGACTTCCGCCTCGGTATGCGAGGTTTGTACCAGTAAGTAAAGCGGAAGACTGAAACCCTCCGCTTCGATCTCTTCGCCAATCGGCTCGGTAATCAGCACCTGACCGATTTCGTTCAGTGAGTTGATCGCCAGCATCGCCCGCACCGACTTCATCAAACAATCCTGAGCAAAATCAAGTGCAATCCAGAAAGCGGTGCCACCTTCTTCGTTAAGCGCAAGCCGAAGACAATCTTCGGTTTCGGAGTCGAGGTGAGGCGTACCGGGACGCGCCAGAAGAACAGAGGATGTCTTCGCTTTTTTGTCTTTCTCCTCCTCGACTTTCCCCTTTTCAATTGGTCTTGGCTCTTCAATGCTTCTCCCCAGCAGAGAGCGCAATCGGGCGCAAAGAACCGCGGTGTCTTCGTGAGTTTGCCCGGATGTGGCGATCTGTTCACGCATTTCTTTGAGCGAATCGAGTCCGGCAAACAGGGCATCTATCAGAGGGCGAGTGATCGAAAGCGTTTGTTGTCGGAGCCGATCAAAAACGTCCTCCAGCGCGTGCGTGAGTTCACCCATCGGCGTAAAGCCCATCGCACGGGAAGAGCCTTTGAGCGTGTGAGCCGCCCGGAAAATTCTGTCCAGCAGATCGGGCGAAGCGTCCTGCTCCAAAAGCAGAATGTCGTGTTCCAGCAGTTCCAGTTGTTCAGACGCCTCATCCAGAAAAAGCCCCAGGTACTGACTCATTTCCTCATTCATCGCTCCACTCGCTTTCCGTCTTGCCCGTTTTCGTCTTTGCGTAGCCCTTTGCGGTCGCCCTATTCGCCCGTGATTTCCAAGCGCAGAGTACGCTCCAAGTTCAGCAGAATAATCAGGCTGCCCTCGTGCTTTCCGACTCCCCGCACAAAATCATCGTCTTCGGAACGATTGACCAGAGGAGACGGTGGCTCAATCAGGCTTGCCTCAAGACGAAGAACGCCCTTCACGCCATCAACGATCAGCCCAACCGTGTTTTCTCTGATTTCCACAACGACGATTCGGGTGGCTCCCGTCGTCTCAAGGGAGGGCAGACCGAGCCGCTTCCGCAAGTCGAGAATGGGAACAATTTTGCCACGCAGGTTGATGACGCCCTCGACATCGGAGAGGGCGCGGGGAATTTGCGTGATTTCCTGACGCCGAATAATCTCATTGACGAGCGCGATTTCCACGCCGTAGTCTTCCCCGTCCAGCGTAAAAATAACGAGATGTTCCTCGCGTTGTTCGGTCATGGTTGCGGTCGCACTCATCTTTGTTCTCCCTCAATCCCGTTCTTCTCAAATCATTTACAGGTAATTTTTTAAGCCGATAAACTTGTATTTCTGCGGTGTGATTGTCGGCGTATTTCGACGAAAAGAGAGGGGCAAGACAGCAAAAAAGCGGGTTGCGATCTCACGCTTGAGATTGCAACCCGCTCTGTTTTCATTCTGATTTTGCGTTTTTCGCTAGAGGGAGTAAGGGCGTTTGTGACGAGTGAACTGTAATTCCACCCCCTTCTTTCTCGCCTCTCGGCTCATCTTAACCTGATCGTTCAGGGGAATGTTCACGGTGCCGGAAGTACAAATCAACCAGACACGCCTTTTTCTCATACCGTCTTTTACCAGAGCGTAGGTCGTTTCGATCTGCCCGTAAGCATCTTTCCACTTGCTCCCCTTGAGTTCGATGAGGTAAGACGCATCCGTCGCCTCCACATTGAGCAAATAATCGCATTTCATTGTATCAGGGTCTTGAATCGTGCAGTGATCAATTTGGATTTGCTCGACTTTGTACCGATGCGGATTTTCGACAGGGAGACGGCAACCATCCTCGGAAAGAGGAAAAAGAGGTTTTTGATGAATTTCGATACAATGGGCTGGAATAGGGATCACGCCGCCTTCTCCGCAAACTCCACACTCAGCAAGCTCTCGAACTCCATACCGAGCCTCTGTGAAACTTCATCAATGGCGTCGGCAGTGATTAGCCCCGTTTCCTCGTCCTGAATACGAGTTGCGCTTCCGTTCTCGAAGTGGTAGGCACGAACATCTTTCGGCGAAACGAGGTCGGTTTCTCCGAGGATTTCACGAACGGCGTCTTTTCGACTTGCGTCTTCCTCAATGAGTTTTGCCCCGTAAATGAGATTATTGAGTGCCGACAAAATGTAGGGGCTGTGCGTGGTAATCACGCATTGGCTTGAACTTTCCGGCGAAGTAAGATCAAGCGCAGTGCAAAGCAGATGCACCATTTCGCGCTGTGCGTC
>JACMPS010000016.1 GCA_014377395.1 Chthonomonadaceae bacterium | reverse complement strand
TGTTTGCGCTAAAGCGAAGACGGGCAGAACCAGTAGCGCACAAAGCACAAAAGAGCAAAGTTTCGTCATGGGCAGGGTGACTCCTGAGCGAGATAAAGCGACTTGAAAATAAAAACACGCTCGTATTATGTCATAAAACTTTGTGTGAGTGTAGGCTGTCAAAAACCTGTAAAGGGTAAGCAGAAGAAAAACGATCAGGAAGAAAACAATCAGGAATATGGATCAGGCAATTTGTCCAGATAAAGGTGCAGGTCAACCTAACTTAATTTCAGCCCCCAACTGTCCAACTCATGGGGGGAACTATATTAGGATTGTAGGCTACTACTCACTTTACCCTCCCTTGTATTTAAAATGGGCTATCAGAGGGGCTAAAATTATCCTCACGAAGACGACGAGATCGTTTGATTGCGTGGAGATGGTCGAAAAAGCGCAAGAGGAAATACGGGATAAGTTAGCGGCTCTGTCCCGTGAAGAACAATTAGCGTTCTGGCAAGCACAGACGGAAAAACTACGCGAACGGCAACAAAACGCACAAAGAGAACAGAAAGAATCTGTTTCCCAGCAAAACTCTCACTCACCTGTTTAGCCTTCCGCACTAATGGCTTTTCGCTCTGATGCTTCCGGCATCTCTTTGCGCTTTTGAGTTTCAAGGACGATGCGGCTGAGGTCAGCGACTTTGTTTTCCCATGTTTCCGACTTCATACGCTCACTTCTGAGGCGGCGGGTCTCCGGGGTTTCCGTAGCGAGTGCATCCACTATTCCTCTCTCAAATGCCTCATAGGTGGAGGCGACATGGCATAGATCGCCATAATAAGCGACTTCGGGAAGTGCCACCGAAACCACCGGAAGCCCCGTGCTGAGGTATTCGCGCAGTTTGATCGGGTTCATGTGTCGGGTGAGTTCGTTGACGTGGTGCGGGATCAGTCCGACCGACATCCCCTTGCAGTAGGCGGGCAGTTCTGCGTGAGGCTTGCGCCCTAAAAAGTGAACGTTGGAGTATTTATCAAGCGGGGAAGTGTTCACCCGCTTTGCACCGATCAGGGCAATGCTCCATTCCGGGTGACGTTCCGCGAGAAAGGCGACCAAGTCAAGATCAAGCCATTCTTCAATCAAGCCGTAATACCCGATAACTTTGCCCGGTAAACTCGCCATGTCTTCGGGAACGGTCAGAGTGGAGTCCAGAGCCGTAGCAAACTGAGCATAGGAGACACCGTGAGCGGCAAGGTGAGCGTTCGGATTGTTCGGGCGGAGTTTCTCAACGAGGGAATGAGAGGTTGCGAAAACCACGTCGGCTTTATTTGCCAGCGTGTTCACCATGTCTCCGATCATGGCTCCGTTCACGCTCTTAAAGGCAGACCAGTTGTCGGTACAATAGTAAACCAATAATGACTCGCCGAGAGAGCCGACGTACTCACTGGAGGTCGGCACAAACGTCCAGAGTTGGTACTCCTTCATGCCGAGTTGTCGCGCAAGACGTTTCAAGGTGAAGCGTAGCCAGACGCGATTGAGGGAAACCGCCCATTTTTTGTGGTGAAGCGGCAAGACAAGCGGGGTGTAAACCCATAAATTTTCTTCCGCTTTTTTCGCTCCGGCGAAAAACGCCGCCAGTTTTTTGCGAATTTTGCCCAGGTCGCGCCCGCTCGTCAAACTCGGTGCACGTGTAGAAATCGAGTTCAGCCACAAGACTTTGTTGTGCTTTGCCAGTTCGTTCAGGACGTGGTTGCAACTCGTGGGGTCCTCATTCCAGTCTTTGGCAAAGCAGATAATGTTCTGTCCGCGCATCGTGTCTTCCGCTTCGCTCATCGGTTCTCCCTGCTAATCTTCCGCATTTTTGCCGAAAGCGAATCATTGTTCCAGAAGTCGGTCATACTCAGCATGAGTGCCAATCCAGAACCAAACGATGCCTTCCGGTTTTTCTCGTCCCAGTGCACGATAATGCTCTCCGACGCGCACTGACCACAATTGTCGGGTTCGCCCTACTCGCTTGAAATGGAGCGAAGGATGTTGCGGATTCGCTTTCAGCAGTCTGTAATTTTTGTCGGCGAGTTCGCGGATTTCCTGCGGTAATTTAATTGTGCGTAGGATTGCCAGAAACGTGGTAAGGTCAGATGCTTCACAGCGGTCGCGCCAGACCTGCCTCATACTCTCTGTCCACTTCCGCCAGAAGCGCATCCAGACGCCCCGCTTCCAGATCATTTTCGATCTGTGCGTCCCAGAGTTTTTCGTGATAGTCCGAAAGCCAAGTCATCAAATCTCGGACATCGTGTATAGGCAGTTTTGTGATTGCGGTTTCAATTTCGCTAACGCTCATCGGTGTTTTTCTCCGCACTGATTATATCACAGTGCTGTCTGCCGAGACTTTCTCACCGTAAATCTTGATCACTTTCGCCGGGACGCCGACAGCCGTTGCGCCGTCTGGAAGGCTTTTGGTGACAACAGCGTTCGCTCCGATTTTTACGTCGTTTCCAATGGTGACGGCTCCAATGATCTTTGCACCCGCTCCAATGAAAACATTATTTCCGAGGACAGGAGAAAGCCCTTTTTCCGCACCGATAGTGACGCCATGCTCGATGACAAGCCCTGTCCCCGCCTTCACTGCGCTATTGATCACGATCCCGAAACTGTGGATAATCACAAACTCCTCACCGATACTCGCACCGCGTCCGATCACAACATGACCGAAAAAAACATTGAGGCGATAAACGATTATTGCAATTGGCTTGAGGAAAGCATAAGATTGACAGAAGCGCATCAGGCGGTACAATAGTTGTGCCGTCGAACCGTCACTGAAAAACGCTTTGATGAGCGAACCGACTTTATCGGGCGGTAGGTCGTACCATTCCGCTTTACGGCGCAAGTCCGCTTTGATCGTGCTGAACATTCCATGCCTCAAAGACTGAGATACAACGGGCGGGGTCTTCCGTGCATCTTTTATTATGACTAAGAAGAGTTTAGAAATTAGGGGTATTCAAATACGGAGAGCCTCAGACAAAGGCGCAAAGAAAAATTCAACAGGGGCTTGACAAACTCTCTCAAGTACCGACGACTTCAAATTAATCCCTCAAGGCGCAGAGAGCACCACCCCTACTCTCTTATCCCCCACTATGCTATACAATCTCGAAATCACACTCCGCGCTCGTGCCTCCGCCGCTCAAAACCGAAAGGCTAGCAGAGCCTATTCATCTCGTCTAAACGGTAACTCAGGTACGATTGACATTTTGCTGTGCGTGGTAGATCATTTCGAGCCGTCTGTGGGGCAACCGCCGCGTGAAGTCGCTCTTGGGCGCATGGCGGACTGGACAAATCACTACCCGGAAATCGCGGAGCGTCACCGAGATTTCGACGGGCGGTTGCCCCCGCACGGCTTTTTTTATCCCTGGGACGAGTACGAAGCGGAAGAGATGGAAGCCCTGAAAATGCTGGTACAGGGCGGCTACGGCGAGGTAGACCTGCACTTGCATCATCGAGACGACACCTCGGAAAGCCTCACGCAGAAACTAATGGAAGCAATTTCCACCTACAGCAGTGCCGGGGTGTTGCCGCACTGGAGGACGGGCGCACTCGCCGGAAAGCCCGCGTTCGGATTTATTCATGGAAACTGGGCACTCGACAACTCACGGCAAGACGGAGGACGCAACTACTGCGGCGTCAACAACGAAATCGAAATTTTGCGTGACCTCGGTTGCTACGCCGACTTCACGTTTCCTGCCTGGGGACATACCGCACAACCTCGCCTGACAAACTGCATCTACTACGCTACAGACAACCCCGATAAGCCGAAATCACACAATACCGGAACCCTTGCAAAAGTAGGTGTCAGAGGGAAGGGCGATCTACTCTTGATTCAGGGGGCATTTGCACCTTACTGGAAACGCAAAAAAGGAGTGCCTTTCCCTGCAATGGACGACAGTGACCTCGCCCATTATCGGCGATACAGCCCTGCACGTCTTGACCGATGGATAGAGACGGGCGTTCATGTCTCCGGGCGTCCCGATAGAATTTACGTGAAATTGCACACGCACGGAGCCGAAGACAAAAACCGGGCAATTTTACTGGGAGAAGACTTCGACGCGCTCTACTCCGACGCCGAAAAACGCTATAACGACGGAGAACGATACCGCCTTCATTATGTCTCCGCCCGTGAAATGTATAATCTGGTGAAAGCAACGGAAACCGCTCCTCACCTCTCCATTGAAGAAGCCCGCGATTATGTTTTGCCTCCGCCCGAAATCAGAAACAAGTTTTAGAGAAGATTTAGGTTATAATAAAGGGTACAGGTAATTTTTATTTCGTATTGGAACACAATAGAACAGAACGGATGAGAGCAGTAAAGGACGGGAACACGCTTTGGCAACGATGACCTCACATTCGATGGTACGAACTTCAGAGAAACGCCCCCGCAATCGGAAGGCATTGAAGGTAGGCGGGGGCGTTTTGTTTTGCCTTGCCTCTTTGCTTTCTTTGCTGTGGTACATGGGTGTCTTCGGGGGGAATGTTCGCACGGTGGAAGAGGGGCGAGTTTATCGGAGCGCGGCAATTACGGGCGACACTCTGGAAACCGTGCTGAAAGAAAAGGGGATCAAAACCCTCTTGAATTTGCGCGGCGGCTCCGACAAGGACGAGTGGCATCGCTCCGAGACGGCTTCCGCCACAAAGTTCGGAGCAAAGCATATTGATGTTTCGCTTAGTGCCGTTCGATTTCCGCCGCCTCCCGAACTCGACAAAATTCTTGACACATTCGATCATGCCGCCTATCCCATTCTGTTTCATTGCCGGGGTGGGGCGGATCGCTCCGGTCTGGCGGGAACACTTTATCTTGCTCTCTACAAAGGGGTTCCCCTTGACGAAGCGCAACATGAGCAGTTGACGTGGCGTTACGGACATCTTTCTTTTGGACAAGCACACGCAATGGACGACTTTTTCACCCTTTATCGTAAAACCGGTAAAGGCACCGATTTGCGCGAATGGATTAAAACAAAGTACCCTGCCCTTCATGCAAAATTACCTGCAAAGCAAAAAGTCGAAGGCTACAATCTCGCCAGAGAGTAGATAAAAAGAAGCGTTAGCAAACGAGGAACGGGTGAAACTTTGATTAAAGCCGGAAAAAGACGGGCACTGATCCTGACCTTTCTAATTGCGCCCGTTTTCGCGCTTCCTCTTGCGGCGCATCGTATTTCCCTGTCTCGCCTTCACGCCCGACAAACCGGACATGACGCCAAACAAGCCGCAAAACGTGCCTTAAAAGCCTTTTTTCCTGCGGGGTCTCGTGCCATTGCTCCGACCTCTCGCCTCCTTGCAAAATTGGACGATCCCCGCATCAACGAAAGTTCGGGGTTAGCCGCCTCCTCTCGTAACCCCGGTTTCCTGTACACGCACAACGATTCAGGAGACGGTGCGTTCGTGTTTGCGATTGATCGTAGCGGTCACACAAAGGCTCGGTTTCACCTCCAGAACGCTCACAATGTGGATTGGGAAGACATGGCAGTTGGCCCCTCTCAACATTCGGGTCATACGGCGATTTATGCAGGCGATACAGGCAACAACAATCTGGATCGAAGCGTGATGACCATTTATCGCGTGGACGAACCGAACCTCGGCACGATCAAAAAAACCTTGCGTGACGACGTTCCTCTGAATGGCGTGGAAACATTTCAGTATCGCTACCCGGACGGCAATCACGACTGTGAAACGGTAATGGTTCATCCCCGCACAGGCGAGATTATCCTGGTGTCAAAGGAGCGAGACGGACACAGCGGCATCTACTCGCTTCCGGTTCCCCTGAGCAAAAGCGGCGTGATGACGGCAAAGAAAATCGGTGCGTTTGCCTTTCAGAACACGTTTTTCTCAGGAGATGACAAATTGGGGCGGGGCGAACGTCAGGCAACGGGAGGAGCGATTTCTCCCGATGGCACTCACCTCGTTATCCGCACCTACATCAAAGGGTATCAGTGGAAACTGAGTGCGGGCAAATCCATTTCACAAACCCTTAAATCCGCCCCACAAGAATTTATGCTTCCTCTTACAAAGCAGGGCGAATCAATCTGTTATCGCCATGACAATGGAGCCATTTTGATGACGAGCGAAGGGGCGAACCCACCACTCTATGAAATGTCCGTTCCGTAAGGGCAAAGTTTAGAAACCTCAGGCGCGGCTACTCCGTCTTAAAAGTGTTCCCCAATAAGAGAAGAGTTTGCTTTCGTTATGAAGAATCAGGAAGCCAAAGCTGCTTTCGATCAGGAACGCGCTTCGCCTCTGTCCGCAGGGAATGCTGATTAGTTCCGATCTCGCTTATGATGTCAACTCAGTAAATTTTCGGGTTATGTTCGACATTTGGGTGCAAATGTGGAGGCATACCGAGATACCAGAGGAAGAGATCAAGAAAATGCGGTCTTCTTTTGGGCGTGATGTGGCGATACTGCCCCCTCAGGAGGTAGAAGCAATTATTGTTGAGGGTGGCTTCGAGATACCCGTGCAGATTTATCAGAGCCTCCTGATTCATGCCTGGGTTTCAAGACGTGCCTCGCCCTCGCCTACCGACATCAAAGCAGATAGGTTGGAGTCTCAGTAGGATTTTTGGTGCTGGTTTTGCGCTTCAGTGAGGAAGCGAACCCTTTTCCAAATGCTGGCATAAAGCCACGTTCTAACTCCCGAAGGAGATTTCTATGCCTCGATTAAAACAAAAACGTCGTTTGATTGCAGTTTCCGCCGTAGCGCTCACCCTGTCCTCCGGGAGCGTACTTGCCTACCGCCACTTTTTTCATCGTGCCGGAGAAGCCGCTGTTGCCCTGATTCCCGCCGATTCCCTGATGGTTTTCACGCTCGATACAAACCCGTCCCCGTCACAGGTCACGCTTTTCAACAAGTTGCGGGAAACATTTCGCACCTATGGGCTGGGGGACGGAATCGACGAACTTTTCGCGGACAAGGACGGCAAACCTTCTCCTATGGGGCAGTTGCGTCCTTTTCTCACCGACAACTATGCGGCGGTGTTACTCGGCGATGTGGACTTCAACAGCAAAAGTATGCCCGAAATGGCTTACTTCGTTAGTGTTTCAGACCGCGATGGAATCCTGAAATGGCTGAAGACAAACGCCACTTTCTCTCGTTCGCTCGGTTTGGAGTACTACCGAATCAAGGAGATGGATAGCGTGGCGATCCTTGAGGACGGCTATCTCGTAGTGGCTCCTCAACTCACCTCCCTCCGCAAATGTGCTGAGGTTGCCGCACATCGCAAGCCTTCTCTCGAAACGACAAATGAGTACCGAGAAGCACGAGCAAGTTTGGATGCCGACGCGAATTTCATGGGCTTTATTTCTCCGAGAGCGTACAAGTCTTTCATCAAAAATATGGAAGACACAGCGTCTCGAGGCGGCAGAAAAAACAAGGCACTTTCGGGTTTTGCACCGATGGAAGGAATGTTCAACGCGGTCTCATGGATGGCGGTGAGTGCCACCGTTCGTGCCGAAGGATTGCAGATCAAATACTTTGCTCCGATTGACGCCACAAAAAGTCCCTTCTGGAGTACCTTTGCTCGTGTCAAGCCACTAAGTGCAAGTTCACTCAAGGCACTGCCTGCCAATCCTTATCTCGTTTATAGTGTCTCGCAACCGACGCTGATGCTGGACGCGCTAGAGGAAGTATGGACCTCGGACGCCACCTCGAAAAAAGACTTCAATGACGGACTGAAAGAATTCCAGAAGGAGAGCGGACTCTCCCTCAGTGACGATATTCTTCCGGCGTTGCGGGGGCAGGCGACCCTCGCGCTATACCCTGATCAGACTAATCCCGACGGCTTTATTGATGCCGTCGTTTATATCACCGACGAAAACAATGGCGACCCTGCTTCTTTGTCTCAGAAGATTAAAACGATCATCGAGAAAAAGGCAGCGGAAAAAGGCGGTAAGCCTGTCCGCTTCACAACCACTCAAAAGGGGAGTGTAACCCTGATCGCGCTCGATAGGAAAAGCGCGAACTCAATGCGAACGTCCCTCACCGACATGATTGAGCCGAAACCCGGTCAGTATCGTGGTGCGGTTCCACCGAGCCGCCGCCCTTCACCGAAATATGCGACGCCGCGTAAAAAACGCAAAGCCTCGAAACTGCGTACCGCCTCGTATAAAGGCATGGACAAAGGGTTGAACACGGAAACGAAACACAAGCGCGGCGACTACGTGAACGGAAAAACGATTGTCTGGGCGATTGTCGGACGCTCGATCATTCTGGCGACCTCCGAAGCGATGCTGGAGAAAGCTCTCGACTCGGCGGAAGGGCGCTCTCCTTCCGTAGCCACCGATCCGAACAGCGTTGCTTTGCAGGACGCACTAACGCAGGGCACTCAGACATGGAGTTGGATTGGGGTAGGGCAGATTATGCAACGACTTCGCCCTTTCATTGAGGAAAGTTTCAAGGACGGATCAAAGGAAGGCGACGACACAATCGCCTCCGATATTGTTAATCTGTTTGGCGGTGCTAATGCCGGACTCTATGCACAAGGCAAGTATGACGGCAAAACCTCACAGGGAACCGTCTTTTACCCACTTGATTGGGATCGCGCCCTGCAACTCGGTGGCAAATTCTCCAAACAGGCGAATAAAAACAAAATCAAGCCTGTTATTGCGGATGACACACTCTAATTGCAACCTCTGATGCGAAATGAAATTGTAGTCACATAAGGGCTTCATTTGCTCGAAGTTTCTTGTGGAAGCAACCTCCTCTCTCAGAAAGGAGAGGAGGTTGCTTTTGATTCTAACACGACGATGCGGGGGTAGTTTAGCGAAGGCAATCAATCCTGAAACCCGTAAAAAGACTATCTCAAAAAAAGATTCAAAATAGTTTGGAAAACTGTTGCGGTTTTAGAATTGTTATGATAAGATTAAGAAGAGAGTAGCGAAGTAGAGAAAAACGAATCGCAACCCTCAGTTTCATCCCCTGGAGAAATCCACCTGTATAAGAGGAGGAGCCATGTATCCAATGAAAACCCTCACGTCCACTACGACGAGCATGGGGCGGGTGAAAGGAGTGAGCAGATGACGCCACCTGATCATTTAGAGGAGTGCGACGCCTGAAAATGGAACCCCACTCTCGCCGATGTCCTCGTGAGTTACTCCGAGATGACACGCATAAGCGAGTAGCCCTGACGAGAGACGATAGCGCACGACACGCGCAACCTCTCAGGCGAGGAGAACGGACTTCCAACTTCAACCGACAAACGATGCCTTGCTTTATGAAAAGCAACTGTATCGGTCACACTCCGCAAAACGCATTGCAAAAGAGTCTCCGTTAGAATGTGGCCACATTCTAACGGAGCCTTTTTTGATTCTGACGGGGGGAAGTGTCAAGCCCCTACCCCCAACCCCTCCCCCAAAATCTGGGAGAGGGGAGCCGATGAAAAAGCACTCTGCCATTTCCTTCCCAACACTTAATACTTGACACTTTCCCCTTGTCTCTCTCTGTGTCTCCGTGTTCTCTAACGCAGTGGATGGTAAATTCCGCCTTTACGTACACGACACAGAGACGAAAAAAAAACGAAAAACCCCAGTGCTTCTCGTGAGAAACACTGGGGCAGAAAAACCGGATTCGGATTATTGCAGATCAATCAGGTTGATGTCTAGTTGCTTGGTTGTTACCAATCGTCCAAGAATATTGTAGTATTCAACGGTGTAGGTGTTGATCCCACCGAGACACAGCGGTACATTCAAGTATTGACCGAAGGAAGTTTGAGTGGAACCGGGACGCACCAGAAAGGAACTGTTTGTTCCGTAGGCATCGCGCATCACAAAAAAGTTGATAAAAGGATCAAAAGTCGCAATGCAACGAACCTTCAAGACCTCTTGCAACCCTTTTGGCACGGAAACGGTGTCTACGCCGCTCTCGGTCTTGCGAACAGCAAAATCAGTCCCGCTGGAAAACCCGGTTACGACAAACGTTGCCGTCTGTGCTTCCAATCGAGGCGCACGCAATCCGACAAGCAAAACCCACATTGTTGCAAACAGAATGAATCTTCGCATCTCAATCCTCTCTAAATAATGCTCAAGAGGAGCGGTAAAATGGAGTAACGGCGTAAATATTCCGCCACTATCATTTATCGGCTTCTTGTTCGCCTTTCGTCAGGGCAAAAAAGACAAGGTTGACAAAGAAAAATCTAAGCATGTACTAAACGACAGAAAGCCGATGAAAACGAAACGACGTTTTCATCAGCTTCTATTTTTGCTTTGATTGAATGTCTGTACTTACGCGAAGGCGAAGAGACTTACTGCGGTTGCACCGACACGGAGGCACTCTGTGTGCTACCGCCAC
>JACMPS010000207.1 GCA_014377395.1 Chthonomonadaceae bacterium | reverse complement strand
GGAAGCCGCCTCTGCCGTCAGAGCCGAAATCGCCGCCCTCTACGCGGAAATGGCAACTCTGCTGGACGACGCGCCTGTGTGGAACGAGGACTAACGCCCTTACCGTTGCCTTGAGTCCACGAAGGTGGACTTCGCTCTTTTGTAGCCGGGGAATTTATTCCCCGGACTCTTTTTATTGTTTCAAGACAGGCGAGGTGAACGTAAGGGTAAATCCGTCTTCTTTAATGTTTCGCGTTTCTCTCCCGATTGAGGCAAGTTTCCAACCCTTTGCCGTCCTCCGCCATGTATGTTTCCAGTCCCCTCCAAAGGAACCGACCATATCTGGTCTCCCCAGACTTTTTATTCTGAATTGTCTTGTCTCTGTGATCGAAGCGATCACCTTGTCTCTCTTGAAGATCAACTGCCGAACACGTACTGAAACTACTTCCCTCTGGTCAGCCCCGTAAATATCCAATGTATTAAGTGCTTTTTGCCCACGCACTAATGACTTTCCAGATCCAAGCACAAAATCCGAACTGACAATTTCTTTCAGCCCCTGCGTTCCCTTTGTTTGCATCAACTTAACGTATTGAACGTAAACAGGAAAAAATTTCTTCGCTTGCTTGCTGAGAAGCTTATAGTGAAGAGAAGGAATCTTTTCAATATCCACAGGAGGTGTGGGTTTCATTTGCTCGTTTGTCTGCTTGGTGCCTTGAAGCCCAAACAATAAAACTAAAATCGTGATCCATTGTGATTGCATAAAATTCTCCCGAATTGCCTCAGTCTTTATTTATAAGAGCATTCTAACTTAAATTTGTGTGCAGTGTCAACGCAAATTTTTTCGCTGTGACCCTCAGCAAAGGTAAGGTATTGATCTGATTCCTCCCTCTTATTCAAGGGGGAGGTAGGAGGGGGTTGAAAAATTAGCCTCTCTCAGCGAAACAATTTCTCTTAAAACCAACTGTGGCGAATTTGGTGTCCGAAGGACACACAGCACTTGTGCTACTGAGACCCGGATTTCAATCCGGGGTCAATTGTCATTGCCGCCGCCGAAAACAACAAATCCCACCCAGAGCCGTTCCAATCACAAACTCCTGCTCAACGGTTCGCAGTCCGTCCAATCACAAACTCCTGCTCAACGGTTCGCAGGACTTCCCTTGCATCAGGGGAGGGAGTTAATGCAGTCTCACACATAAACGCGGGGGAGGCGGGAGGTGAGGCAGGTCGTGATTTCGTGGACGGTGGTTTCAAGGATACGTGCAATCTCTTCCGCCGAGATACGTTCGTTTCCCTGTCGCCCGATAAGAACGGCTTCGTCACCCGGAGACACGTCGGGAAGATCGGTCACGTCTACCACCGTTTGATCCATGCACACGCGCCCTAAAATCGGGGCGCGTTTTCCGTTGAGCAACGCAGAGCCACAGTTGGAGAGGCGGCGGGGAAAGCCGTCTCCGTAACCAATCGGAAGCGTCGCAACCTTTGAAGCACGGGAGAGCGTGTGCGTAAAGCCGTAACTGATCGTGTGTCCGGCAGGCAATTCGCGTACCGTCGCAACACGGGCTTTCAGGGTTAAGACCGGGGTGAGAAACGGCTGATTCTCCTGTTTCGGGACAGGGGGGCGAATCCCATAAAGGAGTAAACCGGGACGTACCAGCGACAGCAACGGCAGGGCGCGTAGCCCGGAAGCACTTGCCGCCACATGATAGAGATCGAGGTTTGCCCCTGCCGCCTTTAAGTCGTCCATTACCGAGAAAAAGAGTTCGAGTTGTCTTCGGTTGGGGTCTTCGGCGGGGGCGTCGGCGTCAGCATAGTGTTGCATCAACCCGGTGACTGCGAACCCCATGCGCTCTGCCTCACGCCAGAGGGCTACCGCATTTCCCGGCAAAATTCCCGATCTGCCAATTCCTGTGTCCACTTCCAGATGAATTTCAGGAAATCCGGGGTGTCCCATCGCCGTTTTTGCGCTTGCCAGAGCCTCCAGTGTCCCGAAATCGCCGACCATCGGAGTCAGCGAATAAAGCAGAACATCCGCCGCTTCCTGCGGTGCAAAGGGACACAGCAACGCAATCGGTGCCTCGATTTCTGCGGCACGTAAGGTTGCTCCTTCGGCGACGGTTGCCACACCGAGCCATTCCGTTCCGGCTTCAAGGGCGGCAGTAGCTACTTGCGTCGCTCCATGTCCGTAGGCGTTCGCCTTTACTACCGACATGATTCCGCAATCGGAGGGAAGAGAGGCACGGAAAGCGATCAAATTCTTCTGGATCGCTGCCAGATCAACCTCGACCCAGGCGCGTGTGGTTGGTGAAGGGGCGAGCAAAGCATAGTCGTCGGAGAAGAAGGACAAAACAGTGAAACCTTTCTCTGTGAATTCTGTCAAACTCAGTGCAGCTCGAATAGGGGAAACCCTGATCATTCGCCTTCGGACATCTCTGCGCAACATGAGTTGAGCAGTCTCCAGGGAGTAGAATCGCCGGGAACAGGCATTTGCGTGCCACTTGTTCCCGGCGCATTTTTTTGTCTCGCCGTTCGTACAAAATTTGTCTTCCCTTTATTTTAGCCTATTTTGTTCGATTCAGTGAAACACTACTTTGCACGAAACCGCCTTGCACAACGCACAAACCTTTCTTGCTGAGGGCGATCCCCACAAAGCCGCTCTCTCGCTTATCCTTCTCGCACAAGAGAAAACGCTCGACGCCGTCACACTTTTTGACATCGCAACTCTGCTGATGCTCTGCGACTGGCTTCCCGAAGCACAGGTCTGCGCCGAGCGTTGCCTCTCGCTCGATCCGAATTTCCCTCATGCCCGTTGGCTCTACGCCGGAATTCTGTCTCGCCGTCTCGGTGAGGGCAGACACCCTGAACTTCTCTCGGCGTATCGTATCGCTCACGAAGCCGAACCAAATAACGCCTACCTTTGCATCGAATACGCGGATGTGTTACGAACGTTTGAGGACTACGCACAGGCGCAAACACTTTATGCACGAGCAAGCGAAACCGCAGAGGATGAAGCGGTGAAAGTCGAGGCGGAATTCAAGCAGGGTTGCGTTTTGTTGACGTTGGGGAGAGAAACGGAGTCAAGAGAAGCATTCAAGAGAGTGTTAGGGATCATGCCCGATCACGAGGAAGCGAAGTTGTTTCTGGGAGAAAAGTGTTAGGGGGAAGTGTTGAGTGTCAAGTCTTAAGTGTTGAGTTGGAAAGAATATTTTCCTGCCCCCATCCCCAGCCCCTCCCCCAAAATCCGGGAGAGGGGAGCCAATGCAGATGCCCATTTCCTTTCCTCTGTTCCTACTCTTTTTTCTGCATTTTAATCCCTACCATCGGTGCTAATCTGTAGATAAGACTGTTCTCTATGGAACGCAAAGAATGACCGCGAGAGGTCAGGAACGATGGCGTTCTCAGAAGGTTTCGCGGTCTACACGTAATTGAAATACAGAAAGGAGATCACGTTTTTATTGACGACTTTTTTCTTCGGAATGTTCAGGTTAGGCTTAAATTAGTTGGGGAAGGTTTCGTTTCGGCTCAAAACCTGGGCAATCGTGGTTTCAAGACGCTTTTGCACCACTGTCAGGGTGAGATCGGCACGGGTACGCTCTAATACTGCCCTGAGCGCATCGGTTGTGCGCCTGAGACCGCCCGTCACCGCATCCGGAAAATCGAAAGAGACCATTTCGTAGTAGATGTCGTCCATAATCTTCAAGACGCTTTCCGCTCTTTCCACTTCTCCACGCTTGAGTCGTTCCAGCACATAACGTCTGCTCTCACTTGCCGCTTCCGCCAATCCATTCAGATATGCGGGGATTTCTACGCCCATTTCCTCAAAATTCGGTAATGCTTTTTCGCCGACAATCGCCAGCATCGCTTCCGCTTCCACATACTCTTTTTGAGAGTCGTGGACGTACCCGGCGTGATAAAGGTCGGGGTGAAGTGCCAGTGCCGCCTTCGTCCTCTCCACCCGCTCTTTCGAACCGTCAGCAAGCAGTCGAGCGGTTTCCATTTCGCCTCGATGCACTGCCCGAATCGCCTTCGAGGAGTGCTGAATCACTTCCCGGCAAAGGCGCAACGCTTCCTCTCTTGCCCGGTTTGCCCTTTCCAGAGATTCCCGTAACCCCACACAAACCTCTTCGAGTTGACTCATGTAGTTGCCTCCGTTTCCGGCGTCATTTCCAGTACCTTCATCACAAACGCGAAATCCCACGCCGTATCTTTGATTGCGTCGTAACGCCCGGACGCGCCCCCGTGTCCTGCGCTCATGTTCGTCTTGAAGAGAAGCGGATTTGTCGGCATTGCCGGATTAGTTTCCAGATTTGAGGAAAAGGCGCGAAGCCTTGCCACGTACTTTGCAGGTTCCCAGTACATCACCTGACTGTCATTAAAGGAGGTACGCACGAGCATTGCCGGATACGATTTCGCCTTCAGATTGGTGTAGGGGCAGTACGCACAAAGACGCTCATACTCAGGCTTATTGTTGGGATCTCCCCACTCTTCGTACTCGCCAATCGTGAGGGGCAAGGTCGCGTCCATCATCGTGTTAACCACATCCACAAAGGGAACGTAGGTCAGCACGATTCGGAACAGGTCGGGGCGCAAATTTGCGACGGCTCCCATCAGGAGACCGCCCGCACTTCCACCGCTGATGACGAGTTTTTCCTGTGCGCCATAGTTTCCTTCGATCAGCCCTTCGGCACAGGCGATAAAGTCGGTGAACGTGTTCATTTTATGTTCGAGGCGTCCGGCATCGTGCCACTTTTTGCCCAAATCGCCGCCACCCCGAATGTGCGCGTTTGCTACCACAAAGCCGTGATCCATCAGCACCACATTGCTCGGTGAGAACGAGGCGGGGTAAGAAATTCCATAAGAGCCGTAGCCGCGCAGAAAAATCGGAGCGGAGCCGTCTCGTGCCGTTGTGTTGCGATAAGCGAGTGAGACCGGAACGCGCACGCCGTCGGGAGCCGCCACCCAGATGCGTTCCGAAGCATAATTCGCCCGGTCAAAGCCGCCGGGAACTTCGGTTTGTTTGAGCAAAGTCGGAGTAAGCGTGTCGAGATCAGCCTCAAAAATGGAGCGCGGCGTAATCAGAGAGCCGTAACTGTAGCGGAAAACTTCGGTGGTATATTCGGGATTGGAATCGGGCGAGGCAGTGTAGGTCGGTTCCGGAAACGCAATATCCCGCGCCGCTTGGGGGATGTTTCCGTTCCAATTCATCACACGAAGTTTTGTTAAGCCGTCTTCACGCACCGTCAAAATGAGGCTTTTCGCAAATACATCGTGATCGTCAATCATCGTGGTGTCGGAATGGGGAACAAGTTCGCGCCAGTTTGCAGGGTCTTCGGGGGCGGAAACCGCCGCCGCCACAATGCGAAAATTACGCCCGGTATCGTTCACGCGAAGAATAAATTCGCCCGCTTTTTCACCCTTTTGTTCCTCAGAGGAGATAAGGTGATCGGCAGAAATCTCCCGATCCGCGATGCGAGGAGCCAGCAACGTCCATGCCTCAAAGGGAGTGTCGGCGGACAGAAACTTGAGTTCGCTTGTGGTGTGGCTTGACACATCAAGTAGCAGGTATTTGCGGCTTCGTGTTTTCCCGACGCCTACTCCAAACCGCTCATCCTTTTCCTCAAAAAGCAACGTATGATCGTTGTCTTCACCCAAAACGTGCCGATAAAGGCGGTGCTGACGTTTCGTCACCTCGTCCTCAACCGTGTAGAAGAGCGTTTCATTATCGTTTGCCCATGAGACGGAGCCAATGCGTTCCGCGTGATCAGGCAAAATCTCTCCCGTGAGGAGGTTTTTAATCCTGAGCGTGTACTGCCGAAATCCGGTCTCGTCCACCGAGTAAGCGAGCAACGCCCCGTTTTCGCTGACCGTGTACGCCCCCAGCGACAGAAAGGCTTTTCCTTCCGCCATTGCGTTCAGATCGAGCGTGATTTCCTCGTCCGCATCAAGTGAATTGTGCTTGCGGCAGTAGGTCGGGTATTGCTTGCCTTCCTCCGTGCGGGAATAGTAAAAATAATTTCCCTTGCGTGAGGGGACGTTCGTGTCGGTCTCTTTTACGTGGCTTAGAATTTCGGTGTAAAGCGCGTTTTGAGCGGCTGTCGTATCCTGCATCCAGGCGTCGGCATAAGCATTTTCCGCTTCAAGCGAGAGAGCAACCTCCGGGTTTTCTTTTTCTCGAAGCCAGAAGTAAGGATCGGAAAGAGTTTCCCCATGATAGTGATGCTCATAAGAGACGGTTTTTGCAATGGGTGGGGTGAGAGAGAGGGGCATAAAACTTCCTTTGGAAAGAGGTGGAGAAATTTGGCGTGACGGTTCGAATTAGTGCTACAAATCGCTTACTGAAAATCAAAAAGGCGGAAAGAGAGGATTGATCGCTCTCTTCCCTTGCGAGGGTGTTGAAAATTTTGTCTTTCCCGCTACAGTGATGTCCGCGATTAGATAAACTCAGAACGGCGAAGCCGCTAGAAGGGCATTTATTCCGCCGCAGATTTTTCAATACCCTCCCAATTGCAAAACAAATCTTCGCGAAGGTCAGGCGATGTCGGTGAATTCGCCCTCTTTTTGTGCCCGCATTTCTTTTAGCAACGAGGAAGCCGCCAGAATGTAGCAGATCACTGCGGGAGCAAGCAAAATAATTTTGTCCAGCAACAGACCTACGACAGGAATGGGAATGATGCCGAAGGGCATGAACATCAACAGGAGAAGCCACGTTCCCCAGGCGGCGTAATTAAATGCGGCACGGGCATTGCGCCCCCGACATTTCCCCGCGACAAACGAAAGGAACGCACCCCCCAAAATCATCGAAACCATTGTCCAGAACATTGTTTTGTCCTCGCTTTCTCAACGGAAGACCGTGCCTCCCCTCAGGTCAGCAACGGCAAACAGAAACTTGCATCAAGCCATTATCTTCTATCGTACCCGGTCTTTACTTCTACGTCTCCATAGTCGAAACTTGCGCCCTTGTTCTCAGAAGTCATTCACAAAGAGTATACGTAGAATTTCGCGGTGCGGTGTCAAATTTCCTCTTTGTGTTAATCTTTGTGTCAAAATGAAAGGGAAGAAAAGAAAACAGAAGAGAGAGCCGACCTGAAAGCCCTCTCTGAATGGAGAATGACCTAGTGAATGGAATACAAACGAACGACACACAAACTTTGCGTGTACAACTCAATTATCCGCCTGACCGCGTGTACCAACCTATTCTGGCACAACTCGTGACCGATTACAATCTTGTCCCGAACATTCGACGTGCGGATTACGATGAGCGAAACGGCGGGATTATTTATCTCGAACTTTCCGGCGAACAAAGCGATCTCGACCGCGCCCTCTTGTTTCTGGATGCCATGAGCATTGAGGTGAACGCACTGCCGCAAGCGGGTGAAAACTGGGTGATCTGAAGGGCAGGGAAAAGAAAAAGTGCGCTTATATGCAAAAATAAATGCGATAAAAACGCAATGAAGAGGAACAGACGTTCCCTCCCTGAGTCCGTCTTAAAAATCCGCATGAGAGAGAATTACTGAAACGTAATGACACAAAGTATAAACGGCATCTTTGCCGCTATTGATATTGGCACCAATTCAATCCGTCTTGCCGTCGTCAAAACCGAGGACGGGCAACGTCTCACCACGCTGGCGCAACACCGTGAGGCAGTACGTCTTGGAGAGGGTGAATTCGAGACGGGAGAACTCACGCCGGAAGCCATACGGCGCGGGGTACTTGTTGTTGCCAAGTTTGTGGAGGTGGCACGAGGATTCGGAGCGGATGAGATTGTTGCGTTTGCAACAAGTGCCGTGCGCGAAGCCGACAACCGTGAAGAGTTTATTCAGCGTGTGCGGGATGAGGCGGGCATCGAGGTGCGCGTCATTTCCGGCATTGAGGAGGCGCGTCTGATCTGGACAGGCGTGAGTAGCGGCTTTGATCTGGGAGACAAAAAGGCGATTTTGATTGACATCGGGGGTGGTTCCACCGAAGTGATCATCGGAAACGCACAGGAGCATCTTATGCTCGACAGCCTTAAACTCGGTTGTATTCGCCTTTCCAACCACTTTTTTTCTTCGCCGGAACCTGTTGAGTGGGAGGATTTCAAGAAGGTTCAGGGCTACATCGTGGGGGTAGCAAGTGGAATCCGGCGACGCATCGAAAGTCTTGGGTTCGACATGGCGGTAGGGAGTGCCGGAACGATCAACGCGCTCGGTGCAATTTGTGCGAAACGTCAAATCGAGGCGGGACTGCCTTCGACGGGAAGGCAAAACTCGTTTCTCATTGAAGAATTGCGGGAGGCGTTGCAGATGCTGTGCCGACTTCCGCTTGAAGGACGCCGTGAGGTTCCGGGCTTGGATGCAAACCGTGCCGACCTTATCTTAGGAGGAGGAGCCGTGATTTTGACGCTTATGGAGATGTTCGGGATCGAACGGCTGACGGTGTCGGATCGAGGCTTGCGGGACGGTATTTTACTCGATCATCTGTTGAAGGAGGAGGGCGCGAAAGAAGAATTCGCCGCGTCTTCGGTGCGCCGTCGCTCGATTTTGCAACTCGCTCGTGCCTGTCGCTTTGAGGAAGAACACGCACGACACACCACGCATCTTTGTTTTCGGCTTTACGATGAATTGCACCGCCTCGGCGAACACGTTTACGGCTCCCTCGCACGGGAACTGCTGGAGTATGCGGCGATCACGCACGACATCGGGACGTTTCTTTCGCACTCAAATCATCAGAAACACGCTTATTATCTGGTTCGCAACTCGGATTTACTCGGTTTTAATGAGTCGGAGATTGATATTATCGCCAACGTTGCGCTTTATCACCGCAAGGGAATCCCGAAAAAGAAGCACCTCAATCTTGAAAATCTGAACCGGGCCGATCGTCGCCTTGTGACGGTGCTGGCGGCAATTTTGCGGATTGCAGAGGGAATGGATCGGGGACACCTTGCACTGGTCAAGGATTTGCGGCTTGAAAAACTGGAAAACCCGCCTCGTTTTGAGTTGACGTTGCTCTCGGATGCCGATTGTACGTTGGAAATGTGGGGCGTACTCAACAACCGTGACCTGTTCGAGTTTGCGTTCGAGGCTCCCTTGACAGTGCGAACCACAAAGTAAATTCATGCAGAAATTACCACTAAATTTACGTAGATTAAGGAAGAAAAAAGCAAAAATTACGAATCATGGCGGAGAGTAAAGCGATTTTGGAACTACAAACGAAAGCCCCGGACGAACTCACGTCCGAGGAAAAGATTGTTCGGATAGGGCAACTGGCGGAGCGAGCGAGTATTTGTGTGGCGTGTGGGCTTTCTCGTACTCGAAGCCATGTGGTTTTCGGGGAGGGAAATCCGAATGCGCCGCTGATGCTGATCGGCGAGGGACCCGGACAAAATGAGGACTCGACAGGACGACCCTTTGTGGGGCGTTCGGGCGTTTTGCTGGACGAGTGCCTGAAAGAAAACGGCATTACACGCAAACACGTTTATCTGGCGAACGTGATTCGGTGTCGCGCCTGTGTGATGGAGAACGGACGCTTACAGAACCGACCTCCGACGCCAGAGGAAACGAAAGCGTGTGCGCCCTGGCTCGACCAGACGATCCAACTGGTGCAACCGCGTGTGATTTTGTGTCTGGGTGCGCCTTCCGCCGCCTCGATTATCCACAAGGGTTTTAAAATGACGCAGGAGCGGGGGCAGTGGTTTGAGTCGCGGTATGCACGTTATGCGATGGCGGCGTGGCACCCGGCTTATATTCTGAGGTTGCAGGGGGAAGCCTATGAAGCCGCCCGTCGTGACCTCGTGAACGACATTGCAAACGCTCGTCTCAAGGTGATCTCCGCGAAAAAAGAGCCGAAGATGACCCTGTTTTAGATTGCTTGCAAAAGCGAGAAACAAGCATCGGAAATTATGGGAATGCGAAAAAAGCCTCCTTATTCTGTGAAAGCAGAATGAGGAGGCTTTTTTACAAACCATTTTTGGCGGAGGTGGCTAAAAATCTGATTAGGTCGTCGTTTGACTTCCGAAAAAGCGGGTGGTTGGGTGGATAAATTCATCAGGTGGGCATCTTTACTTGTAGAACCCGCCTGAGCAACTAGGTTCACTTGAGCGAAATTCGTGTGGTAAATGAGAGTGTAGGTGAAGCAGAGGTCAATTCGGCAGGGGGCAAGATTTTCCTTCCTCGTCAAAATTTACGACGAAAGACACAATAATCAAAGAAGAGGAAAAATTGCTCGAATGTCGTTTGTCGCAGAAGTTTATCGCTCATGCGTCGCGTCGTACAATCGCAATGACGATCCGAAAGGAGCGTCACTATACCCCATAGAGGCGCACTGAAAGTCCGCCACGAAAAACGAAAGATATAGAACTCCCCGGGGAGTTATAAACTAGGAAGACTTTAAAAATGAGAAAAATTAACTCAAACAAAACGCCGCAACCTTTAACTACCGATAATTTCAACTTTATCGGTGATCAAACAACAAATCATGGTATCATAGATAATACCATGATCGTCTATCAAATCGTTTTTGATACTTGCGTTCTCGTTGCCGCTCTAAAGTCTCGTAATGGAGCCGCGTTCCGATTACTGTCTCTTATCGGAAAAAGTGATCGCTTCAAGATCAATCTTTCCGTGCCTCTTGTTTTGGAGTACGAAGATGTTACCTCGCGCCCCGGCATGGTAGACCCTTTGACTCATAAGGACGTCAGCGATATTCTCGATTATCTTTGTTCCGTTGCGCGATGCCGTGAAATCTTTTTCCTCTGGCGTCCGTTTTTAAGGGACCCGAAGGATGACATGGTACTGGAACTTGCCGTCGAAGCCAACTGTCCTTACATTGTGACCTTTAACCTGAAAGATTTTCGAGGCATCGAAACATTTGGAATCAAAGCCATTCTCCCGGCGGATTTCCTGCGCCTCATCGGAGAACTGCCATGACTACCCTGAGTTTACGCCTACCCACCTCTCTGCATCGCCAACTGAGCGAACTCGCCAAAAGTGAAGGGGTTTCGATCAATCAGCTTGCCGCCTCTGCTGTTGCCGAGAAGATTTCCGCCCTGATGACCGAGGCATATCTTGCCCAACGTGCCGAGCGAGGAGACCGCGACAAGTTTCTCAATGCGCTTGCGAGAGTCCCGGATGTTGCGCCTGATCCTCATGATGCGCTCTAAAAAGACCTTGCGGAAAGAAGTGTCAGAAATCGGGTTTTAGAAATCAATGAAAATGCGATAAAAGCCCTCTCATTCTGTGAAAGCAGAACGGGGGGCATTTTTCTGTAAAATTGGTTTGTGGAGAAGCGAGGGTACAGTACGAAAAGGGACGGTGCTATCAACGCCGTCCCAATTCAGCCGGGTTATCGCCGGCAAAGAAAGGAGAGACTAACAATGCTTAGTTTCTTCTTCTGGCTTAACGTGATCGCAAGTGCGATTACGATCTTCATGGCAGTTAACCTGCTATGTCGCCGTATTTCGCGCAAGCGAAAGCGAAGCCGCCAATCGCATGAAGATTAGGTCTTAGGCGATTGATCCGCCTGTCG
>JACMPS010000002.1 GCA_014377395.1 Chthonomonadaceae bacterium | reverse complement strand
TTCTCACGCTGGAAGTTCCGGCGGGAGTACACATAATCACCGTTGAAAGTGCAGGGGCGGATTGGGTAAAACCCGCCTCGTACTCATTCAGCGACTATGCGCCTGCCCTCGCCGTGTTTGCGCGGCAGGGAAAAGAGTTTGCGGCGGGGTGGGTGGTGGGTTCGGGAACAGGGACAGCACAGGGAAACCTGAAACTCGTGGGGCTTGCGCCGGGTAAATATCGTGCGACGTGGTGGGACACGCAGGGCGGCAAATCGCTCTCGACTTCCGATGTCACCGTCACGAAATCCGAAACGGCGGTTGAGCTGGCAACGCCTCCAGTGAGTCACGACATTGCCTTTTACCTCAGCAAAGAGCGCAACGAAACCAAGCCCCCGAAAAAGAAGAAGTAGGGCCGGTAGTGAGAGCGATGATGAATCAATTCGGTCTTTTCGCCCTCACCCCCAGCCCCTCTCCCTGCCAATCGCCAGGGCTTCATTAGGGAGAGGGGAGCAGATGCAAATGCCTTCTCAATCTGTCTTGTAAGGAATTGAAAAAGCCTGTTTTCTGGAGAGTAGTCCAACTCTGTAGAATATTTGGGTAAATTTCCGGAGAGAAAACGAAGGGGGTGTCCGAAGGACACGGGGCGTACTCGCCTCTTAGCGCGGAATTCATTCCTGCGATACACGTTCCAAAAACCCGTGCGTTTTATAAAGCATATTAAGAGAAGCAAAGGTGGTTGTGCTACAGTAACGTCCGCGACTGGATGAACTCGGAACGGCGTAACCACCATCGGCGAATTTATTCCGCCGTATTTCTCTCCGACTTAAGTAGGTTTACCCCAACCGCCGCCGCCCGGTGTTCTAACGAGGATCTGTGTTCCTGCGCTTACTTTTTCGCTCCAACGCGGAGGTAGCGAGTGGCGCGTACCGTCCGGCAAAATAATTTCGTTGTGACCGGGAAGACCGTCTTCGCCGCCGTTCGCTCCCGGTGGCGTATGGGTACGCCGCTCTGTAATCAGCGAAACATGAGCGTCTACTAAAATTTCGAGATGACGAATCAGTCCGTTTCCCCCGTTAAATTTGCCTCTCCCTCCTGTATTGTCTGCAATCTCCAACTGGACAACGCGCAAAGGATAATGCGTTTCCAACACCTCGATGGGAGTATTCAGCGTATTCGTCATGTGCGTGTGAATCGCACTTGCGCCGTCACCCTCAGAGGAGGCACCTGCGCCCCCCGCAATTGTCTCATAGTAAGCGAAAGGGCGTTGACGCTCCAAATCATAACCCCCGATAAGAAGATTGTTCATCGTTCCCTGACTACACGCCGGAATTTCTTGTGGGAGTGCCTTCGCCAGTGCCTGTAAAATTGTGTCTAAGATTCGTTGTGAAGTCTCTACATTTCCGGTAGCGACAGCCGCCGGGTAATCTGCGTTGACAATCGTACCTGCGGGAGCAATTACGGTGATTGCTCGAAAGCAACCCGAATTTGTGGGGAGGTCAGGCGGCGCAAGACAACGCACCAGATAATAACAGACGCTTCGGGTAATGGCTTCGGTGGCATTGGCGGAGCCTTCCGTTTGTAGCGCGGAACCCGTGAAATCAAAGGTCAATTTTCCTTCATCCACCGTGAGAGCAACCCGAATCGGAATGTCAATCGCGCCCGTGCCGTCTCCGTCCAACACATCAAGAGTGGTATAAGTTCCGTTGGAAATCCGTGATAAAACTGTATTCAAGACCGTTTCCGCATAGAGGAGAGTTTCGGTTGTTCTTTGCGTGAACAATTCTCTCCCCGACTGACGAAATAATTCCCGAAACCTCTCTTTTCCGACGGCGTTTGCACCGACCTGCGCGGAAAGATCACCCCGCCGCTCTTCGGGAGTGCGCGAATTTGCACAAATCAATGCCACAATTTCCTGTTGCAATTTGTCGTCACGAACAAGGCGTAGAGGAGGAAGGATCAGCCCCTCCTGATAAAGCGAAGTCGAAAGCGGCAGGGAACCGGGAGCGATACCGCCGATGTCGGCGTGATGAGCACGGTTTGCCACAAAGCCGATCAGTTCGTTTTGCGGGAAGTTCGCTTCGTTTTCCGTGTCTTCATAAAGAAAAACAGGTGCGATCAAAGTCAGATCGGGCAAGTGAGTACCGCCCACTCGTGGATCGTTACAAATCCACATTTCGTCCGGTCTCCACTCCAAAGAGGGCTGCAAATTCAACAGGCTCTCCATCATCAGAGGCATCGCTCCGAGATGTACCGGAATGTGTGCCGCCTGTGCCAACATTTCGCCCTGTGCGTTGAAAATGGCACACGAATGATCCCGACGTTCCTTGATATTCGGAGAAAAAGCGGCGCGTTCCAGCGTGGCTCCCATCTCTTCGGAAACGGAGGCGAGTAGGTGTCGCCAGATTTCCACTTCAACCGGGTTGTAATTCGGCATAAAAATTGCAGATTCACTTTCTACAACATGAGTTGTTCTTAAATTGTATCCCAAAAATCAGGAGGATCACCTTTTATGCGCTGTCGATCCGCGCTTTTACTTTCGTCCCTGGCTCTTTCGCTTTCGTCTTCCGGGTTTGCTCAAAGCGAAGCCCCCCTTCAACTCCAAACGGCAATCAAGATCGAGCATTCCCTTCGCGTCTCTCCCGGTGAATACAATCTCGCTCCACGAGACGGTTACCGTGTCCAGATTTCAGGGCAAAACATCGTAGTTGACTTTGCAGGGGCTTCCCTTGAAGGAGGCGACAAAAAGGGGACGGGCATTTTGATCAAGGATGCGAAAAACGTCACGATCAAAAATGCAAACGTTTATAATTGCCTCTGGGGGATTGTGATTGAGCGAAGTGAAGGCGTGAAACTCATCAATTGTACAACCTCTTACAATGGCATACTCGCGCCGGGAACCGTTATTGATGAGAGTGGAGAAAAGCCCGAAGATCAATGGGGTGGCGGAATTCTAGTACGAGACAGTAGCAAATGTTTGATTCAGAAATGCCGCTCGATGTATCAGTGGGACGGAATAGACGTAATTCGCTCCTCCGAAAACGTCATCGAAGGCGGAGATTTTTCCTATAATGGAAACTGGGGCGTCCACTTCTGGGCATCTTCCAACAACACCTTTAAGAACAATAAGGCGATCTGGTGTACCACAGGCGCGGGAACGCTGTTTCAGGCTTTGACCGGCTGGCAAACTTATGATGCTCAAGCGGTGGCGATTGATCACAACTCCAACGAGAATTTGATCGAAGGAAACGATCTCCGCTTTGGCGGCGACGCAATCTTTATTCGCGCCAACGAGGGACCGATTGCTCCCGGTACGGTGGTTCCACCGAAAAACGCCTCAAACCGCAACATTCTTCGCAATAACGATTGCAGTTTCAGCCCGAACAACGCCATTGAGGTTGATCTTGTAGACGATACGATTATTGAGGGAAACAACTGCTCCAACTCGAATTACGGAATGTGGCTCGGCTATTCTCGCCGCACTCAGGTTCGCAACAACACCGTCATCAATTGTTCGCGTCGTGCCGTAGAAATCGAGAATGGACAGGACGGAGTGTTTGAGGGCAATGTGTTTGGTTTCGACAAGCCCCGACCCGACACGCAGCTCATTTATCTACGCCAGAACGGACGTGATAAAACCCGAAGTGGTGGTTATGTTTTTACGGAAAACCTATTCTACGGCGTCAATACCGCTGTTTTGCTCAAAGGGACGGATGCAAAATTCGAGAAAAACATTTCGCTTCCCGCACAAAAGGGAAAAGGAGTGATGTTCCTTTCCGATGCCACCTCAAAGGGAGAAGAATTCAACACGATTACTCGCCTTGCGGACGACGAACGCCGCCCTGTGTTCAAACTTCCCGGCTCGAAACAAATCTCCGCAAAGCCCGGTTCCTTCGTGACAATCTACGTTCCCCGCGCTCCGGGAGATCGCGTGCCGCCTGTTATCGAACTGGACGGAACTCCCGTTTGGACAACCGGAGTAAGCGGAAGCCGCGTCACCTTCCGGTTACCGGAAGAGTTCTGGGATCGTCCTTCACAGAGTATTTGCGAACTCCGATCCTTTGGAGGCGTTGCCTTTAGCGAACCGATCTTTCTGAAAATCTTGTGGGACCGTAAACTACCGCGCATTGATGCGGTTTCTCCTAATCCGGCGGAACCGAACGACAAAGTGACCGTTATCGGAGAGAATTTGGACGGCGGGCGTATTTTACTGAATGGGAAGCCTGCAGAACTTCTGGAGGCAACTGACGCCCGTATGATCCTGAAATTGCCTGCGGGTCTACTCACATCTACGCGGATGAACCTGATGTGGGAACGTGGCGAAGGCGCGAAACGAGCGCAGACCGCCCCGGTTTTGCTTACCGTCGAACTTCAGCAAGCGCAACAACCGCACATCATCAGTGCGGAGTTTAGCCCGGAACGATTGCACGTCGGCGATGTTTTGCCTGTGAAAATGCGAGTGAAAAACAACCTTTCGTATGCGGTTGACCTGATGCCCACCCCGAAACCTGACTTCATGTATGAGGAGAAACAGATCTACGACGAGGTAGGAGTGCGAGAGTTGCCGGGTACACTCCATTTGCGGGTGACTTCGGACAAACCCGCAGGGCGTAGTTCAGGTTCCTGGCCCTGGATGTTCGGATTTGAGAAAGCGCGGCTTAGAGCAGGAGAGACAACGACGGTGAACGCGAAAACTCGGTTAATGACGCCCGGAGAAATCGAGTTTCGCGTGGGTCTCGTTGCGAGGGGGGTTAAGTTTTTAGACGATAACCTGTACCGCACGATCATTACCGTTTTGCCGTAATCCGTGAAAGTGTCGGGAACAATTTCGCAGGAATGTTCGCCCTAAAAAGCGAAACATTCATTTTTATCAGGAGGCTTCTTTGTTGCTCAGGGCATCCCTTTTTCCTTTCTTTTCGGAGGTTCTTTGTATGAAATTCCCACTCGCTCACTTTCGTTGGATCGCTTCTCTCTCGCTTCTGGCTTTGATGACGCCGGGAGAAACACAGGCTCCTTATGCCAGATCAGTTCGTCCTCGCCTTAAAGTTTCTTCGCGCTCGATTGCACTGTTTCCGCCACAGACCTCCTCTCTGCCGACACGTCAGATTATGGTGAAGTTTCGTCCGGGACATGAAATCGCGCCGGAACAATTTGCCGAAAGAGTAAATCGCCTGTTTCCGCGAATAGGAGTTGTTTCCGTGTCAACTCCGAATAAAGACGCAGTCGGAAAAAAAAGCGGCTTTGCTCTTGCTCACAAACAAGTTGATTCTCCTAAACCTTTGACCTTTTTGCGTTCCATTGAGCAGATCGGGTGGCACATTTTCAGAGTTCCCTCCTCCAATGTCGTTGAAAACATAAGAGAAGCAGCACGTCTGATGCCCGAAGTCGAAGACGCAATACTCGATCAAAAATTGCGATTGCTGGGTCCTCCTACAAACCCGAAATGGGGCGTTCCCGCTGATGAGTATTGCTTCGCCAATATCCTCAATGCCATTCTCTCCGATACATTCGTACCCGCTCGTAATTATGACTCCGGGGGGTGGAACTATTCATGGCACTTGGAAATGGTTGATGCACTTCCTGCATGGGAAAACTATCCCGGCTACTACCCAACCGCCGCACAACGCATTTCTCTCCCCGTCTCACGAAAGCCTCTCGTTGCGGTTCTTGACACGGGATTAGACATGAGTCATCCCGGTTTTAAGGGAGCGGGGGGAGCCTCTACCGACGCAGGGGCAGGCGGGAATATCCAGACCAATCTTGCACGAAGTGTCTATAATGGCGAGACAAGTACCGATCCCACCCTTGCGGATGATGTTTTCGGGCATGGAACGAGCGTAGCGGGTGTGATTGCCGCTTCTCCCAACAATGGAATGGGGATTCCGGGGCTTGGCTTTCCGGCACGGATCGTTCCAGTTCGCATTTATGGGGCAAACGGGGACGGGCAAGACTCGGATTTGTTGCGGGGGATTATTTATGCAACCGATGCGGGCTGCGTTCTGATCAATATCTCGGCACGCACAGACAACGGTTACTCACGGGCAGGACAGGACGCCGTAGATTATGCCTGGAGCCATAATGCACTCGTCATTGCCGCAATGGGAAATGACGGCTCTGCAACCGATGCAGGAGCCGCTTTGATTCGTCGTTATCCCGCCTCCTATAATCGGGTGCTGGCGGTAGGGGCCACTACTTATGCAGGAAGCGATTTCACCTACAACGGCCATCACTATACCGGAACACTTTTCGGGGAAGCCCTTACTTCCTACACCAATCTCGGGCAAAGCCTGAGCGTGCTGGCTCCCGGTGGAGATGTGACCCCCTTTGCGAATGAGGCTCCCAATCAATCCGATGAACTCTGGGACGCACTTGTGACGGGTTCAGGCTATGCTTCGGGAACCGTGCCGGAATATCCGCTCATCTATACAACGTCCCCCACACATACGGTTCCGCTTTCCGATCCTTTAGACCCGGCATTCGGCTCGTATGCCGCACAGGGATTTTATGGGCTGAACTACGGCTCAATTCCCGGAACTTCTTTCGCGGCTCCCCTGGTTACAGGTCTGGCGGCACTTTACTGCGCAAAAAACAATATCACTCAGGCGACACCCGGCGGACCCCTGCGAATTTTGCAAGCCATTGAGCGAGGTGCGGACAATGTGCAAGGACGTGCCGACGGCGGATTCGATCTCACGGCAGGGTGGGGGCGAATCAATGCCGCCGCCACACTACTGGAACAAAATCGTCGTAATGCAACCGTTGGGGGCGTGGTGGGTATTGTGCTAAACGGCACGACGATTGTTCCCGGCAACGAAGTCTATATTGACTCGACTTCGCCCGGATTAAGTTCCGCCACCACGACTCAGGACGGCGTTTTTCACATTTTCAATATCACGCCTGGAAGTCATCAATTGATTACCTCGGTGAACGGAACGACGATTACTCAGAATATCACGGTAAAAGCGGGATGCGACGTGAGCGGCATCGAGTTGAAGAAACTGCCTTCCGCTATCCAGATCAATCCTCAAAACATCAGCGTGATTTATGGGCGCACACAGACCTTCACCGCAACCGTCACCGGGCTACCGAGCAATCAAGTCTTCTGGTCTTTGCCGCTCAATAACGGGGGGCGTATCTCCGCGACAGGCGTACTGACAGCTCCCACTTCACCCGGCGGCTCACTCTATGAGATCGTGAAAGCGACAAGTCCAGACGGCAACACAAGCGGAACCAGCATCGTCATGTATGCGCCCTTAATGCAAACTTTCACTGTGACCCCGAATACGATTGCAGGAGGCGGACTGATCACCGGGAAAATCACTTTCCGTGAGGTTCCCCCGGATGATGTCACCGTAGAACTGCGTGGCTCTACCGGACAGTTCGGGACCCCGCCGCTTAATTTTCCTGTGCAGGTAACGATACCGGGGGGAAGCAACGTCCCTTCGACTCCTCACTTCGTTGCTTTTGCAATTACCGCACCTACTACCTCACAAAACATAACGACGACGATTACCGCGACCCTTGCCGGAATCGCGAAAACCGTGACAATCAGTGTGACGCCGGGGACTGCCGCAACCGTGTCGGGAACCGTAACGCTCCAGGGTGCCACTCATAAAAACCGCTCTGTGACGATGATTTTTCGCCCTGTTGACGGTTCGCCCTCTCTGACGATTAATCGCACACTTCGAAGTGACGATTCGTTTACCGTCCCTGATCTTCCCACAAAAAGTTATCGTGTCTGGATCAAAGGGGATCGCTGGCTGGCGAAGGTAATCAATGTGGACGCAACGGGTGGCAATGTCACGAATGCGAATGCGACGCTGTTGACAGGCGATATTAATGGAGACAACGCAGTTGATTTCGGTGATCTCTCTCAGTTGCTTCAGGTTTACAACGCACTCGAAGGCGATGCGCTTTACGATGAAAGGTGCGACCTCAATTTCGACGGCGGCATAGACTTTGGCGATCTCTCGTCCATGCTTCAGAACTACAACGCATTTGGAGACGACTAGAACGAGAAATTCAGGTGACGCGCTCCTTTACAGATCGAATAAATCTCGTCTTCCCCGTGTCTAAAAAGGATCTACTGAATACTGGTGAGTTAGGGCGAAGCAATACCTGATCTTGCGTACCTACGCAAGATCAGGTATTTTCTATGGTGAGTGGGGATAAGGAAGCGGCAGGGCGCAACCCGGTAGTTTGGGGAATCGTCCGGCGGGGATAGGGTATAACTCGAGAGAAAGCAAGAAGGAAAGGAACGCAATGACGATCACTTTGGAACTCACGCCTGATATGGAAGCGCAACTCAGTCGGGTGGCGCAAATGCAGGACAAAGGTATTCCGACTCTCCTGATGGAAACAGCGCAACGGCATTTACGCAGCGATGTTCTGCCCGAAACCGATGCCGAACTTCTTAAAATCATCAACGCTCCTCTTGCCCCTGAGGCTCGCCGAGAACGCGACATTCTGCTTGTCGTGCAGAAACAAAGTGAATTGAGTACGGCGGAGAGGGCAACGCTCTGTACGCTGATTGACGCCGTTGAACTCACCAATGCCCGACGCTAGCAAAGCATTGCCGAACTCGCGGAACGGCGTGGTCTCACTCTTTCGGAAATCACTCAACAACTGCAAATTCTTCTGCCGTAATCGTCATGTCCCAAACCTATGTTTCTA
>JACMPS010000206.1 GCA_014377395.1 Chthonomonadaceae bacterium | reverse complement strand
GAGCATTGTTGCCCTCGCATCGCATCCGGCAGGACGCCTTCACCGAAGGTGCTTAGTAAGTCCGGGGAATAAATTCCCCGGCTAGAGGAAAGCGAAGTCCACCTCCGTGGACTCAATGCAAACGCAAGGGCGACCCCGATACTCTCTAGCCCCACCTCAATCCGTTCCAATTACAAACGGGCGTAAACACATATAAATGGGCGCAACAAGCGACGCCCCTACACGGCTCACAGGATTTTCCTTGCATAAGGGGAGGGAGTGAATGCCCGTTCCCTTTTAAGTGATTCTGCACAAGGAGTGAAGAAAGTCTTTATCTCAATACTTAACGCTTAACACTTTCTCTGCCTTTTTACTGCGGCACGAACGCACCTGTTCCGTTCTGTTACGGAGTTGCAGAGGAGGGGCGTGGGTCGAAAGGCTCAGGCGGCGAAACAAAAGTCGTGTTTGTTTGGCGGTTCAATGTTTGGAGATCGTTTGCGTCTTTTCTTCGCTCCGTGAGAGCGGTATTGTACTCCGTTCCCCATTGTGCAATGTCCGCTTCCATTTTTGTAATTGCTTCGTCTGCGCTCATTGTGTCCGTGCCGTAATCCACCTCGTAACTGCCTCCGTTTGCACTCCGATAGTTCTGATATTCCGCCATGTCCTTCTGGAGTGCATTGTACTCCGTCACCAGTTCCGCAAGGTAGCCGTCGTCTTTTTTCAGGTCGGCGTCCAATTCCTTGATCAATTTCGTGTTCACGCTTTTCAGGGCGTCCAGCAGTTCGGGCGGCGGAGTCGAGGCTTTCTCTCCTGGCTTTTCAGAAGAAAGACTTTTGCCGTCCGTGTAGAAAAATAACCCATCCGGGCGGCGTATGGCGTAGCGTCCGTCAGGGAGAAGATAGGTAGAAGCAAACAGTTCGATGGCACCTGTCGGGACAGGGCGAAGCGAGGCGGCAGGTGGCTCCGGGATTTTGCCGATGCGTTGCTTTGCGGTCTCCAATCGTTTGACCAGGGCTTCGAGGTTAGCGAGTTCCTCTTTGTCCGCCCTTACGGTTGGGAGAAGTGCCGAAGTCCAACTCACCCACGAAAGCCAGTCCTTACGGAGTTCGATCTCATCTTGTACCGCAATCGTTTGCTCGTTCAGCGACTCGATGATGTTGCGGATAAGTTCGGGCGGGGGACTGAGTGGCAAAAGTGGATCGGGTAATTTCTGATGAAAAAGCGACATCTTGCCGTCATTGATGAGGAGGTAAGCCGTGTCGGAGAGGGTAACGATCACATCTCCGTTTTCCATGACCAGCAGATCTTCATCGGCAACAAACGCCGCGTTATGAGTTTGCGGGTTTTTATCGGGTGTCGCCCCAGATTGTCCATTCCCACCATAGCCCCCTCCGCCGTAGCCGTAACCCCCATAGCCACCGTAGTAACCCACGTAGTAGCCGTGTCCGTAAGTGAAAGAGCGAGAGGCGTAGGAGTTGCCGTAAATATCGGTTGCCTGACCCCGCCCCACAGTCCCTCGCCGAAAGCCTACGCTTGTCATACGACTGGAAGGGCGAAACGCTCCGAATGCTCTCCCGCTACTCGTGCCGAATGAACCGCCGACGCTCCGCGCCCCCCCGAAACTGCCGGAGGAGGTGCGCCCCGCGCTTGAATAGCCCCGCGACATAGAGGAATGACCAATGCCTTCGCCACCTTTCGCAAATGCCGTGTCGGGGGAAATTGCATTTGCCACCGTCAGCAAGACGATCAGCATTGCCAGCACCCGACTACTCCACAATCGGAACATCTCGACGGAAGGCAAATGTGATCCCAGAAAATCTCTGAGGCGACGCAACTCTTTTACCACCGAGTCGGAAAGGCGAGAGGCACGTTCGAGCAGGGCATCGGTCAGGCGTTGCAGATCTACGCCGCGCACCGTTCCGACGACTTCGTTTGCCAGCGTCTCGATCATCACGCGGGTGTGGTAGGGGTGCTGAATCGGAATGTTCTTCAGCAGAGGATCGAGGGCGAACGGCTCCGGTTCGCCCCCCGAATCGAGGGCGGTTTCGCCGGAAGAAAACCCAGTGGAGGGATTGAGAATGAGCGGCAGAAGACAGGGCTTCAAGAGAGAATGAACCCCGACACGCTTTTCGATGTCACGCTCTTTTCGAGAAAATCTTGCTCCTCGCCAGAGGCGTGAAAGATCAGTTTGTACGGTCTCGACAGGCGAGTCAATCAGACGCAAAGAATTTAAGGTGAGCGGACGATGCGACGCCAGGAAAAACGCCCACACGCCGTACCCACACTCACGAAACGAAGGAACCCCCACTCGATAGGGCAACACGTTCAGCCCGCCCGCGTGAATCGTCTTTTTCAGACACCAGAAGGCTTCGGGCAGTTTCTCCGGCGAGAGACCATTGACACACGCCATTCCCCCCGGCGAAAGGCTCCCCGCCACCGTCGCGTACCATTCCTTTGTGAAAATTTCGGTTTCGTCCGGGCGACGCGGCACCGTGAAATCAAGCAAAATCACGTCGTAAATCCCCGACGTTTTCAGGAATTCACGGGCGTCCTGCACACAAACCCGAACACGGCTGTCCGCAAAAGCGGCGTCATTCGTCGTTGCGAAACGAGTTTTACCGAGGGCGATCACCTCCGGGCTGTAATCCACGAGATCAACCCTCGCTACGCCCGGAAACCGAAGACATTCCCGCAACGCAAGCCCGTCTCCGCCCCCACAAATGAGAACCTGTAGCCCTAATTCCGGGTCGAGCGGCTTTGCAAGCGAAAGTGCAGGCAAAGCCATTGCTTCGTGGTAGACACGTTCGTCCCGCGTGTCGAATTGCAAATCGCCGTCCAGATAAAGCGCGTAATCGTCCGGGGTGTTACGCTCCTCGATAAATTCACTCATTGGAATTTCGCTCCTGTCGCGGTCAGTCCTCGTCTTCGTCCTCTTCCCCGATAGTGTCGGGTGTAAGACCACGATGAATCATTGCCGGGGCGCGTTCACCTCGCATGGCTTTATAGAGATCTGCGATCAGTTCGCTCACTTCGGCGGTTTTGATCGGCGGGGTCAAGCACACATCACAGAGGGAACTCGGAACCGATTCCGGATGCGTTTCGGGCGCGGTCTCGCAGTCTTCTACAAGTCCCACAAGGATCATACCTTGCGAACGCCATTTTTGCACTGCCCGAAAGATCGCTAAATCTTTTTGCCGTCCAAAGTCGTGCGAAAGAATCACGATTTCGGGCGGGTAGGGCGGCTTGGAGACCTGTCCCACCGGGTCTTGCTTTGTGAGAAGGGAAGTGACTGCCCACCCTTCACGCGCCACCGCTCGCTCTACGCGCCCTCGGAACCGGGGACGATGCACTGCGATCAGAACCCGAAACGGCAATTTCGCCCGTATGTCCTCCTGCTCCGTTCGATCTATCACCTCGAAAACCGGGGCGGGTTCGGGCGGCTCCGGCTTCACGGGGCGGGGGGAACGCGCTTGCGTCACTCGATTGGATTGTGGAGGGCGCGGCGATGTTTTTGTACCGGGTCGCCTTGATTTCGCTCCGAATGCTCTTTTGTTCAATTTACTGTCTCCTCTTAACGTAAAGGATACCATAGTGGAAAGTGCAAAAGAAGGGCGGAGAGTAATCTCTCGCTCTGGGGAGAAGAACAAATGGTCTGGACATGGTGGGCGGGGATGATCTTCGCGGGATTGCTGTTGGGTTGCGTGGGAGCGTGGACACAGGACGCGGCACGGGTTTTTATGAAAACGCTCTCGATTCCTCTGGTTTTGTTTTCCTCTCGGCTTTTGCCTCTGCCCGATTTCCCTCAGAAAAACGCGCCGCTCACGATTGGGATTGATATTTTCCTGCTGGCGGTTTTCGCACTCGTCACGGATTACTTGCTCGGTGTTCGGCTCGGTCGCAATGATCGGCAGGGCTACCGTGAAGATTCAGTGGGGCATTAGATAGACCCTCTCAGTCTACGAAGATGGACTTCGCATTTTCTAGCCGAGGAATTAATTCCCCGGCTAGAAATTGCAGAGACACTCCATTTCGACACTTTCCTCCAATTGTTCACATCAGAGGCATGTACGCTATTTCTCTCTATCCTGAGAAAACTTTTATTACGAATGTTTCCGCTTTTTGAGTCGTAGAGTTGAGTGATATAGGAAAGCAAGACTCTGAAGACTCTGAATCAGTAGACGTAGGAAAACTTATTTTTGAGCAGTTGTACAAAAAAGGGTTGACAGAGTTGCAGTTGTTTTGATATACTGTTCTTGCAAGGTGAACCTATCAGCCCGCCTGATCTCAGGTAAGGCACAGTGAGAAAGAAGCGCACGACGCTTCAGGAGGATGCCGTGAGTGTCCCGTTACGTAAAGACGAGATTGAATTTGTACCGTATGCCCCTCAGCTAACGGAAATCCATGAAGTCGAGGTGTCCCGCTCCCTCCGACAGAAAACTAGAAATCGTTTGTTGATTGCGACTGTCGGTGTGAGTCTGTTAGCAGGAATAGGAATTGGGACAATGGCGCCTTCACTTTTCCCCTCACAGAAAAGTGACTCATTGAGTTTGCTGGCAGTCCAGACCGACACCAATGCTCCCGCACTGGAATCCGCCTCTGCAAGCCGCCGCCTCGGTTTTGTGACCGTGAGTGGCAGTCTTCGCTCCACCAAAGCCTTAGACAATACTGAAGCTATTGTCGAACTCTTGGATAGGAATAGTCATACCCTCCGCGTTGAACGCGCCTTAGTCGCCCGCAACATTGCAGGGGCTTCCGCACCCTTTCAGGTGCTTCTTCCCGATGACGAACGCGCTTCCGCCTACCGAATTTATTTTCAGCCCCTGAATTCCACCGCAACAAAATCACTTTAATCGCGTCAAAATAGATAAATTAAGTCGAGGAGGAAGTACAATCTCTAATGAGCGTACTTTCTTTTTGTTCGCTTTTGCGAAGAGTGAAGACCCAGCGACGCCCCGACACGAGAAGAGGACGGAATCCCATGTGCAACAATTTTCTAAAACCGACGACCCGCCGCGAGATGCTACGCGACAGCAGTGTGGGATTCGGGATGCTTGCCCTCGCTTCGTTGCTCGAAGAGCAAGCACGGGCAGACGCCAAAGGAAAACCCGCACCGGGTCCGCTCTCTCCGAAAGTTCCGCACTTTGCCCCTCGTGCCAAACGGGTTATTTTCCTCTTTATGCACGGTGGCCCCTCACAGGTAGATACCTTTGATCCAAAGCCTCTTCTCACTCGTGACAACGGCAAGCCCTGCCCGATTGCAAAACCCCGTGTTCAGTTCGCGCAAACCGGAAATCTGCTGAAATCTCCGTGGGAATTCAAGAAATACGGACAAAGCGGAATTGAAGTCAGCGATCTGTTTCCTCACGTCGGCTCCGTGGTAGACGATTTATGCGTGATTCGTTCGCTTCACGCTGATAACACGGCACACGGAGGAGCCTTGTTGCAGTTGCACACGGGTTCCGATACGTTTATTCGCCCTAGCATGGGTTCATGGGTGACTTACGGGTTGGGAACGGAAAACCAGAATCTACCCGGCTTTATCACGATTTGCCCAACGCTTGGACATGGCGGCGTGGGAAACTGGTCGAGCGGTTTTCTTCCGGCTGCTTATCAGGGAACCCCTATCGGCAACGCGGCGATAGCAGCAAAAGACGCGGCAATCAACTATATCAAAAATGCTTCGACTCCCGCTGATCTTCAAAGAATGCAACTCGATCTTCTGAAAGATATGAACGAGGATCAACTCAAGCATTTTGGAGTAGACCCGCAGTTGGAGGGCAGAATTCAAGCCTTTGAGTTGGCGTTTCGGATGCAAACCGTTGCCCCTGAAATCATGGACCTCTCGACGGAAAGCAAAATTACCAAAGACCTTTATGGCATTGACGACAAGCCAACAGATAACTTCGGAAGGCAGTGTTTGCTGGCACGGCGGTTTGTGGAAAAGGGCGTTCGCTTTGTGCAGGTGTCGCACAGTTACAAGTGGGATCAGCACGGCGATCTTCGCAACGGACACACGAACAATGCAAAAGAGGTGGACAAGCCGATTGCAGGACTACTGAAAGACTTAAAGGCACGGGGTTTACTGAAGGACACGCTTGTGGTCTGGGGCGGAGAGTTCGGGCGTACCCCGACGGCTCAGGGTGGCGACGGGCGCGATCACAACCCGCATGGCTTTACGATGTGGATGGCAGGGGGCGGCGTCAAGCCGGGAACAGTTTATGGCTCTACGGACGATTACGGCTACTACGCGCAAGACAACAAAATGCACATCCATGACCTCCACGCGACAATGCTTCATTTGCTAGGAATGGATCACAAGAAATTAACCTATCGTTATGGCGGGCGTGATTTCCGTCTGACTGATGTTTTTGGCGAAGTCGCTACCGGAGTGATGGCTTAGCGGATTGGTGGAGTGGATTAAGAAAGTGATTTTTCGTGGGTGCGGCGGAACAAAACGGCATAACGAAATTTTGGGGACGGCGGAATAGATGCGGCGAAACCTTTTCGATAATTGATCCGGCGGAATAAATTCGCCGCTAGCGGCTTTGCCGGTAGTCCTGCGGACATTGATCCAGCGTGATTGCTTCACAGCCATTCCTGAACGAGGAGAAGATGCTCAAATGTCCTTATGGTGAGTGTCCTTTGCGGCGGGGCGCAATAGTTCTTCCTCGTGGTCTTCCTGTTTTGCATCAAGGGGGCGCAAAAGGCTGGTCTCTCCAGTGTCGGGGTTTGTCG
>JACMPS010000205.1 GCA_014377395.1 Chthonomonadaceae bacterium | reverse complement strand
TTGTTTTACTTCTCCTTCGCTTAGCGTCTTTGCGTGAGGCTTTCCCCTCTTCGTATCTCTCTGTGCCTCCGTGTTCTCTAGCGAAGCGGGTGGTTGACTAACATAAAATTGAAAACCCAAGTAAGAAAAGAGGAAGATCGTCGTGAGCCTGAAAGTTTTGTTTATCGGGGGAACCGGGATTATCAGTTCCGCCTGTTCCGCCCTTGCCCTTGAAAGAGGGGTTGATTTGTATTTGCTGAACCGGGGGAAATCGTTTCGCCCGGTTCCCGAAAGAGCCATGGTTTTGCACGGCGACATTCGTGACCCCGCCTCGACAGCAACCGCTCTGGCGGATCACACATTCGACGTGGTGGTGAACTGGATCGCCTTTTCACCGGAACACATCGAGACTGATCTGAACTTGTTTCGGGGACGTACAGGACAGTACGTTTTCATCAGTTCCGCTTCCGCCTACCAGACGCCCCCGGCAAGTTTGCCGATCACGGAATCAACGGTGTTGCATAATCCGTTCTGGGGCTACTCCCGCAACAAAATCGCCTGTGAGGAACGCCTCGTCAAAGCCTACCGCGAAGAAAATTTCCCGGCAACGATTGTTCGCCCGTCCCATACTTACGATCAAACTTTGTTGCCAATGGACGGCGGCTATACAGTGATCAATCGGATGCGACAGGGCAAACCCGTTGTGGTGCATGGAGACGGAACTTCGCTGTGGACATTGACGCATCACCGCGACTTTGCAAAGGGGCTTATCGGTCTGCTTGGAAACCCGGCGACCCTCGGTGAATCCTTTCATATCACCTCGGACGAAGTGGTGACATGGGATCAGATTTATCGGCTTTTCGCGGAAGTGGCGGAGGCTCCAACCCCGACTCTGATTCATGTACCATCGGATGTGATTGCCGCCCATGACTCGCGTTGGGGAGAGGGACTGCTCGGGGACAAGGCGCACTGTATGATTTTCGATAACCAGAAAATCAAGCGTTTCGTGCCGGATTTTACTGCAACGATTCCGTTGTTTCAGGGTGCACGTGAGATCATGGACTGGTACGACGGCGACCCCTCACGGCAAAAAGTGGATGAAAAGTTCGATGCCATGCTCGAAACGCTGATCGCGGCTCAGAGCAAAGCGATGCCTTCCATGTGACCGGCTTGTTTTAGAGAGTGTTGAGGAACTTACCTTACACAAGGGGATTGATTTACCACCCGCTTCGCTAGAGGACACAGAGGCACAGAGAAATGCAGTGAGAGGGAAGAAAAAACCTCACGCAAAGACACAAAGGGGTAAACAGGAAAAGCAAAAGAAAAAAGCAGAGAGAGAGCGGGCATTTGCATTTGCTCCTCTCTCCCGGATTTTGGGGGAGGGCTGAGTGGGCGATATCAGGGTGGGGGCTTTTCTCCGAATCATGTGTGAGCTGCTGGCACTAATTCCGGGATGCTTTCATGCCGATAATATGCGCAGAGAATAAAGATGTCTTTTCGCTCAACCGCAACGGGAGACCCGTGAAAGCAACGCCCACAACCTCAATGAAAACAAGTTATCCTTCTGTCGCGCCTGATTTCGACTGGCGATTGCAAACCCGCAATCGCATGGTCGGGTCAATCGTTTGCGGAGTATTACTTGGTTTATGGCATTTGTGTAGCCCAACGAATTTTCGGGTGCATCAGCTCTTCGCCGCTTACATTCTAGCCATTGGATCGGGGGTGGGTTGCTTTTGGGCAAACCGTCGTCTGTCCGTCTCTCAAAACAAAGAGGGAACACAGCGCGAAACCCTCTATTTGTTGTTCGGTCGCCTTGCTCCCTGGTTGTATCTGATTGCTCTCCTGATCAGTCTCGGCTATACTCAACTCACTGGCGATCTTCCGTTTCCCAGCCCCTCAGATTTGTTCTTTGCGCTTTCAACTCTGTGCATTGCCGTCTATGGAATGCAGGTTTTGTGGGAGCGAATCACACCCGGTGACACCGTCTATCGCTGGCAACGGGTCCGCCTTTGTCTTGACGCACTTGTTTTGATGGTGGCACTGATTACGTTTTCCTGGTGCTATCTGATTGGTCCCACTTTGATGCTGGCAACTGTGCCACTCGGCAACCGTTTGATGGCGGCATTTTACCCCCTGAGTGTCTCTATGCTCGCCTGCTATGCGCTTTTGCTTATCGCCTCACCCCAGGAGCGAGAATGGAGATTCGTGCGCGGAACGTGGCTTTTCGGGCTATTGCTGATCAGTCTTGCCTCGTGCTTTTATGCTTACACTCGTCTGCACGGCTACAATGGTTTTGGACATTTTCAAGACGGGTTTTTGCTCGCAGGAAGCCTGATCAGTTCTCATACGATTTATGTTTCGCGCTTTCTCACCCGTCAGCCCCCCCCTCCGATGCGTGAGGAAGACAAAAGTGTCCCTCGCCTGATTATCCTGATTCCCTATGCTCTCCTTCCCTTTGTCATCGGTCTTAACGTCTACCTGTCTTATCACCCCCTCGCACCTTTTCTGATGTCGGGTGTCAAGATGGGTTCCTACTCACTTGTGGCTCTTATTTTACTACGGCAAGCCCTTGCGATGATTGAAAACAACGCACTGATGAATCAACTCGTGGCTCGTGAAGGCGAGCTCAGACGCGCCAAAGACAAAGCGGAAGAAGCCAGCCGCACCAAAGCCATGTTTCTGGCAAACATGAGCCACGAAATCCGCACCCCGATGAACGGCGTCCTCGGCATGATGCAACTCCTGACCCAGACTCCGCTCAACGAAGAGCAACTCGATTTCGTGGAAACGGCGAGTTCCTCCGCCGAAGCGCTTGTGAGCGTGATTAACGACATCCTTGATTTCTCCAAACTTGAAGCGGGGAAAATGGAATTGGAAAGCCTGCCCTTCAATCCTGGCGTGTTGCTTCAGCACGTCGTGACTCTCTTTTCCGTTGAAGCGAAAAAGAACGGCATCACTCTGACTCTCGAAAATGAGATTCTGCTCTTTCCCGTGAAGGGCGATGCGCACCGTCTGCGCCAGATTCTCAACAATCTTGTGGGCAACGCAATCAAGTTCACAAAGACGGGCGGCGTGACGCTTTCGGTCCTCACTGAAGAAATCGTTCTGAGCGAAACGGAGACGAGCGAAACGGAGGCAACGGAAAACGGAAAAACTCTCCTGATGAAGATCAAGGTCAGCGATACCGGAGTCGGGATTCCACCGGAGCGTATCGATGCGGTGTTTGCCAGTTTCACGCAGGCGGACGGCTCCACCACACGCCGCTTTGGAGGGACAGGACTCGGCTTAACAATCTCACGCCAGTTCGCACATCTCATGGGCGGCGAGATCACCGTCACAAGTGAGGTAGGAGTGGGAAGTTGCTTTGAGATGATTTTGCCCTTCGCTAAAGCAGACCCGGTGACGCTGGAAGTCGTCTCCTCTCCTCGACCTACTCAGGGATCGGTACAGGGATTGTGCCTTTCCGTCCTGCTTGCCGAAGACAATTCCGTCAACCAAAAAGTGGCGAAACGAATGTTGGAGCGGTTGGGTTGCCGGGTAACATTGGCGGACAACGGCGAAGAAGCAGTGAAGTTCGTCTGTCATTCGGAAGCGGAATTCGACCTGATCTTTATGGATGTGCAGATGCCCGTACTTGGCGGGCTAGAAGCAACACAGAGTATCCGCGAGTGGGAAAGCAAACACGCTTTGCGACCTGCGCTCCCCGTGATTGCCCTGACTGCAAACGCAATGGAAGGCGACCGGGCTCAGTGCCTCGAGGCGGGAATGAACGATTATCTCGCCAAGCCCGTGCATCAAGACGCTCTGCAAGAAATGCTCGTGCGATACAGCCTCCGTGCGAAAGCCGCCTGAATTTTCCCTCCAGTTCCCCCGTAATTCTACCGACAATGTGTAAGGATAATTCGCCTCAACGCCATATCACTGAGGAACCCACTTGTCCGAAATACTTTCCCAGGCTGAAATAGAAGCATTGCTCTCATCTCTCTCCTCCGACGGCTCCGGCGATCCGCCCCCGGCGGACGACCCTTCTGCGCCACGCGACCACAGAGGAGGCGGGCTTCAACTCGCTTCTCCCATGGGAATTAAGCGGGAGGCACGCGCTCCCGTCGCTTACGAACCCTACGACTTCCGACGTCCCGATAAGTTCGCCAAAGACCAGCTACGCACCCTACAAATGCTCCACGAAACCTTTGCCCGCCTTTACGCAGGGTCTCTTTCGGCTTACTTACGGGTTCCCGCGCAGGTTGATCTTGTCTCCGTCGAGCAAATTCCCTACGATGAATACATTCGCTCGCTCACCAACTCGATCATCAGCGTGATCAGTTTGCCGCCGCTTGCAGGACAGATGATTCTTGAAGTCGAGTTCAATATCGTTCTCTCGATGATTGACCGATTGCTTGGCGGCCCCGGCACAATGACCAAGCCGACTGCCACCTTGACGGACATCGAGAAAGCCCTGACGGAAAGCATCATTCATCGTGCCATGCGTGATTTTCATACGGCGTGGGAAGGCATCGCACAATTTAATCCGAAGCGCGAGTTTATGGAAACGCAAAGCCAGTTCGTGCAGATTGTTCCTCCGAACGACGTGGTGGTTTCGATTTTGTTTGAGTTAAAAGTCGGTGAATTGCGCGGCGCAATGTCCATTTGTATTCCCTATATGTTACTGAAACCGATCACCTCAAAGTTGAGCGCTCAACGCTGGTTTGCCACGAGCGTCAAGAAAAACACGGGCAAGTACGCCACGCTCCTTGCAAAACGCCTCGAGCAATCCCGTATTCCGCTTTCG
>JACMPS010000204.1 GCA_014377395.1 Chthonomonadaceae bacterium | reverse complement strand
TTGCGATGGCGATACGAACAACGGTTCGATTATGCCGAAAAGCATCCCTCTGTCTGCTTAAAAGATGTGACCCGTGCGGCTTCGAACATTTCCACCTGACGTTTGATCCTGAATTGGCTTAAAAGGAGACCCCGTTTGGGTCATTTTCAAGGCAAAATGATTTCACCGTTTAGTGTGGTGCTACCAAATTCATATGCATTATTCTATCTTCACTCTGCGATTTAGCTCTGTTGGAAAACTGTTTTCTTGCCTCCAACGTTGCCTTTTCCGTAGAAAAAAGCAACAATGAGCAACCCCACGAAAACTCTCTCAAAAGGAAAAAGATAATGATCGATTTGCGGAGCGATACTGTCACAAAACCCACCCCTGCCATGCGAAACGCAATGGCAAACGCGGAGGTAGGCGATGACGTGTACGACGATGACCCTACCGTCAACCGTTTGCAGGAGGTGTCAGCAAAATTGCTGGGGAAAGAAGCGGCTTTGTTCACGCCTTCGGGAACCATGAGCAACGCCATAGCGATGAAAGTTCACACACGACCCGGCGACGAGGTGCTAATGGACACCGAAGCCCATTCGATGCTCTACGAGTTAGGACTGCCCGCCACGATTGCCCACGTTCTCACCCGCCAATTTCGGAGTGCGAAAGGGGTTCCCGATGTCGAGGAAATCCGACATTCCTTCCATGCCGAGTCGCTTCACAATCCCGGCACAACGCTGATTTTGCTGGAGAACACGCATAACAGGGCAGGCGGCGAAATTATTCCTCTTGGTGTTATGAGAGAGATTTACCAAATCACGAAGTCGCATGATGCGAGTTTGCATCTGGACGGCGCACGACTGTTCAATGCGGTAACGGCGAGTGGAGTTTCCGCCGCCGAGTTTGTGGAGAACGCCGACTCCGTGACGTTTTGTCTCTCAAAGGGTCTTGGCTGTCCCATTGGCTCGGTACTGTGTGGAACCCATGAGTTTATTCATCGGGCAAGGCGAGTGCGTAAAATGTTGGGAGGCGGCATGAGACAGGTCGGAATCCTTGCCGCCGCAGGGCTTTATGCCCTCGAAAATCACATTGAGCGATTGGAAACCGATCACGCAAACGCTCGCCTTTTAGCGCAGGGACTCGCACAAATCTCCGGCATCAGGGTTCGCAACATTAGCCCACCTACGAATATGGTTTATTTCGATATTGACGCCTCCTCTGACGTTCTCTGCCGGAAAATGAGAGCGCAGAACGTACTGGCAAATCCAATCGAAGAACAAACGGTACGTCTCGTCACTCATTTAGGAGTGAATGAGAGCCAAATGAGAGAAACAGTAAAGATTATTCAGGAAATTTACGAAAAATCTTAAAATTTCTCAACTCACCTATCGAAATCTTAAAAATTATGTTATCCTTTCCGTAAGATGAATCGTAATCAACACAGAGTGCCCTTTTGCCCTGTCTGCCGGGAAAGCATGAACGTTAGTGAATTAGTCTGCCCACGCTGCGAAGTGACGGTAGGGGGCGATTTCGCTTTCTGCCGATTTTGCCGTCTTGCACCTGATGCCCTTCAGTTCGTGGAGACCTTTCTTCGCTGTGAAGGCAATTTAAGCCGTGTGGAAAAGGAAATCGGCTTGTCCTATCCCACCCTGAGAAATCGGCTTCACGGGGCTTTGGAGGCTCTGGGGCTACGTGGGGAAACGGAGACAAGGGCGGAACCCACGGAAGCACCCGTTCCCGCAGACAATCGCCGACAGGTGATCCTCGTGAGACTTGCGGCAGGAGAAATAGATGCGGCGCAAGCCGCCCAACTGCTAAATGAAATTCTGAATTAGAGAGAGACTATCAAAGAACGATAGCAAAAACAACGTTGGAAAAGAAGAGGAGCGAGAGCAATGGACGAAAATGTCATGCGTATCCTGCAAATGGTGCAGGACGGAAAAATCAGTGCAAGTGAGGCGGAAACTTTGCTGGCGGCACTGCGGGGCGAAACCACAATCGTCAAGCCAACACAAAGCGGTACAGCCGGAACAGGTGCCAAAGCCGAGGAAGTTAACAGCAAAAATCTCGAATCGGACATGAGTGACAAGATCGAAGCCGCTAAGAGCAACCTTAAATCTTTCGGCGAAAATCTGCGTGAAACTCTTTCTGAGGTGAAAACCAAAGCGCAAGAAGGGTTCCGTTCCGCGTCTCAGGCATCCACAAAATGGGGAACCAGCATGACGCAGAAGGTACGCGCCTGGGCGGACGGAGACGACAATCGCCCGACAAACGGTGCCGGATTGCCCGAACATACCGAAGACCACACGCAGGAGTTTCATCTTGACGCGGGTGCTTCCGTTCTCATTGACAACCCTCTCGGCAATGTCAAGGTGACGGGCATTGACGGCGACAAAGCAACGGTCACGGTGAAGAAAACCGTCTGGGGAGTGCGTACCGAAGAACTACCTGCACAAGCCGGGAAAATCGAAGTGGGGCTGAACGGAACCGATTCGCGCCTTGACGTAAAAGTGAGTGTTCCCGATTCGTTCCATGATGGCGTAGTGGACATTGAGATCAAAGTTCCGAAATCAGCGAATGTCCGCGCCACTACTCGCTTTGGAGAGGCGTCTCTCAGCGAATTGGACGGGCGCACCGAAGCCGTAACGACAAGTGGTAATCTCTCCCTCATTCAGATCGGCAACGAGGCTAAGGGCGAGACCGTTTCCGGCGACATCAAACTTGAAAAGATTATGGGGGCGGCTTCCGTAGCCACGCAAAGCGGCAATATTCTGGCGGAAGAAATTGCAAAGGGACTGACGGCGCATACTGCTTCCGGCGACGTAAAGGCATCGAAAGTCGAGGGTGGACGTATTGAGTGTAAATCGGTTTCCGGTGATGTGATGGTGGAGACTGTTGCCACTCATGCCCCGCTCGATATTACCGTCGAGTCGGTTTCGGGCAGTGTTCTCTTGCGGGAGGCTTCGGGCAACATCTCGCTGAAAGCGGTTTCCGGTGGCATCAAAGCCGAAAACATCGCCGCTACTCGCGTACAGGCACAAACGGTTTCCGGTGACATTCATATCCAACTTCGCGAAGCCTTTTCCGGGTTGCTGGACTTCAACACGGTTTCGGGCGATGCCGATATTCGTTTGCCGGAAGGCTCAAACGTTCGCGTTTCGCTTTCGACGACTTCGGGCGAGTTGCGTTGTGAGCATGACGCCCACGAAGTGACTGCGACGGAAACTCTGTGGACGGGTCAAATCGGAACGGGGGCGGGAACGCTGAATGTGCGAAGCATTTCCGGTGACGCCAAAATCAAACACGGCTAGTTAAATGGAATCGAGTGAATAGTGATCACCTGAAAAAGCGGGTGGAGGGTAGAAACGAGATGAACGAAACAGAGCGCGAACGTATTATCCGCATGGTTTCCGAGGGAACCTTGCGCCCGGAAGAGGCGGCTTCTTTGCTTGCGGCACTTGCGGCGGGGCATACGCCTGTCGCAGAATCGGTGAACTCAGCACAGCAGAAATCAAAAACAGCGCAGGAAAAGTCTGACGAATCAGCGAAAACAGTGATGCACGATGTCGAATTCAGACGTCCGGACGGAACGTCTTATAGTGTTCAGGTTCCCCCGCATTTGATCGCCGCATTTATGAAGATTGCTGCTGTTCAGTTAAAGGAAGCCTCGAAGATCGCCGCACAGGACGCCTGGGTAGGTTTGAAGACGATGACGCGCAATAAAGTCACCGAGACAAAGCAGAACCTCAAAGATCGTGTTACGGGAAAGACAAAAAAAGCGGAAGAAGCCGTTTTCGTTCCTGACCCGGCAATGACCCGCAAAACCGATGCACGACACCAGATCGTACAAATGGTGCAAAATGGACGGATCAGCCCGGAAGAAGGGGCGAAACTCCTGGAGCAAATCGGGTAAGCAAATGCGGCGGAATTTATGTCCGCAGGACAACCGGCGAAGCCGCTGGCGGCGAATTCATTCTGCTGCATTTGCCACACGTTCTCAGGAGCAGTACAAAACCAAAACAATGAGCGAACTGCTACAAAAAGCCCGAGATGCCGGAAAAAATGCTTACTGTCCCTACTCGAATTTTCATGTAGGGGCAGCCGTCGAAACGGATCTCGGTGTGTTTGTCGGGTGTAACGTCGAAAATGCGTCCTATGGACTTTGTAATTGTGCGGAGCGCACGGCGATTTTTTCGGCGATAGCGGCAGGCGCGAAAGAGTTTCGGCGGCTCTCCGTCTCCTGCCTGGACGCGGCGGAAAACGCCGCCTCTAACTCGAAAATGCCGTGCGGTGCTTGCCGACAGGTGATCGCCGAATTTTTTGCTCAGGATTCCGTAATAGAAGTGGATGGTGCAGGCGAGTTCACGGTGGCACAGTTGTTGCCGATGGCGTTTCTGCTGAATTGAATAACTCATCTTACGCAAGAGGATATAATTTACCACCCACTTCGTTAGAGACCACAGAGGCACAGAGAAACACGGAGAGAGAAAAGCAGAAGACGAAGCGGGCATTTGCATTGGCTCCCCTCTCCCGGATTTTGGGGAGGGCTTATCGGCCAAAATCAGGGTGGGGGCGTTCCTCGTGACTTGAGCTAACAAAATAAAATCGCAGGTGAGGGAGAACGTGTGTGAGCCAGACGATTCAGGTATTGCTGATTGTGTTGTTGGTGGTTTCCATTGCCGCCGTCCTCAAATTGTTTTCGGTCCTAAACGGAGTGCAAGCGACACTGAGTCAGACAAGAGCGGAAATCGCCGGGACTCTTGTGAAAGTCGAAGCAATGACTTCCACGACTGACAAATTGATGCGGGAAGAACTCACGCCAACGCTTCAGGTGACGCGACAAGCTCTGGGTCATGTCGAAGTGATGACCCGCGCTCTTGCCGAAACGACCTCAAGTGTGCGCGGAATCTCTCGTAAAGCGGAGGGCGCGGCAACGATTGCCGCAGTTGTAGGCGGGGGTGGGGGAACGCTGGCGAAAACCGCGTTTACTCTGGCGGCTTCCGGGGTGATGGCGTTTATCCGCAACCGGAAAACAAAATCAGACAGACAAAAAAAGAGGGAACGGACGGAACGGCTTCTATCGTCAAAGAAATAACCCCTTCTCACGACGAAAAAGAGAATTTAATTACGCAAAGGAAAACAAAACGATGTTTCAAGACGACGACGATCGTAACGTACTGGTGAGTGTGCTGGCGGGAATTGGAATCGGAGTGCTTGTTGGTGCGGTAGCGGGGCTTTTGATGGCTCCCAAAACCGGAGAGGAAACCCGCGACAATCTCGGCAAATCTATGACTGACCTCGGCGACAAAATGACCGAAATGGGGCGCGATGTCGTCTCGAAAGTGCAACACGCTACCGAGCGTTTGCGGGCGCAAGCCGTGCAGAAGTTGGGCGAAGCCCCCTCAGACAACGAAGAATCATTAGGTTAACTCAATCAAATCTATGGCGGAAGTAAAACCCGATCCTCAGAATATAGAGGTGACTCCCCTTGTTCCCGTCACGCACGAGAAACTGGAAGTGGTGTCACCTCTTTCTTCCCCGGAGCATATGTCTGCCGGAGGGGTGCTTTTGCCGAATGGAAAATCGTTTTCCGCTTCGGCGACGAAGTCTCGTCTTGTCACAACGATAAAAGCACACAGGGTCGCCATTTATCCTTTTGGTTTTACCTGGGGTGACATTAAACGGGCGATCATCACCCTGATCGTTCTCTACGTTGCTTACCTGTTTCTGGCTCAGGTCCAGGCAATTGTAACGCCTTTTGTTGTCGCTATTTTCCTTGCGGCTCTACTGGAACCGATGATTGCGAAAAATGAGGCGCGAGGCATTAAAAGAGGACGCACGATTTTGACATTGTGTCTTCTCGCAATCATGGTGTTCGTGCTAGTGATTGTTGCGGTTGTTCCTCGTGCTTACTCGCAGTTCACCGATATTGCGGAGAAGCGTGAAACTTATTACCAGAACTTCAAAGGGCGCGCCGATACTTTCCTCAAGAAGAATAGCGAAGCGCTCAAGAAAATTGGCGTGAAGCAGGACAGCCTCGATTCACTCCTCAACGAGCGAACAAGCCCTGTTCGCGCTACGCTTAACCGGGTGCTGGCAGGGGTTACGGAGTTCGTGCAAGGGTTGGCAGGAAAAGCACTCTGGCTGATCATCGTACCGATTGCGAGTTTGTTTTTGATGCTCGATTTTCCTCGGGTAAGGCGGCGGTGTATCTCACTGTTCCCGGAAGATCAACAGGCTTACGCCGATGTGGTTTCCAGCAAAATCGTATCTGTTTTCAGTGATTACATACGTGGACTGGCGAAAATTTGTACGATTTTCGGCATTGCGGCGTGTCTTCTGTTCGGTATTCTGGGTCTGCAATACTGGCTTGTTCTTGGAATTATCGCCGGGTTATTCTACGCGGTTCCCTATGTCGGACAACTGCTGACAGCAACCGCAGTGGGTGCAGTCGCGTACACGATGGACACGCACAAAATCTTCTTTTTCATTGATATGGGTGGCAACTCAATTCTTTATGCAGTTACCTGCGTAGGCTGTCAGGTGTTGATGAACAACGTTTTCGATCAAGTCGTGATGCCCCGTGTAGTGGGTGGAGCCGTCGGGTTGCACCCGGTAGTGAGTCTGTTTGCGGTAACAGCGGGAGCCACGGCTTTTGGAATTCCGGGAATGTTGCTGGCGATGCCAATTGCTTCCTCGATCCAGATCATGCTGAAGGAACTCTATCCGAAACTGAAAACTCCCGCCCCTGAAACCTTCCCTGAGATACAAGCCGCAACTTAATCTGCGCGTTGTTCTTGTTCTATTTTTTGGATTGCCCGTGACTTCTGAGTTACGGGCAATTTTTTTGTCACTCACCTATATAACCCAAGTTGCTACCTACCCCGTGATAGCAAATGCTAGCACGGTTAAGAAGACCTTGAGTTCAAAGCCACGTGGGGTCACGGCATGGATCCGTTTCG
>JACMPS010000203.1 GCA_014377395.1 Chthonomonadaceae bacterium | reverse complement strand
TGTCCGTGTAAAGGGAAAGCGAAAGACCGTAGGCGGTTCCGTTTGCGATTTCGAGGGCGTGATCGAGACTGTCCGCTTCCAGAATCGAGGTAACGGGTCCGAAAATTTCCTCTTGTGCGATCCGCATTTGCGGGGTCACATGGTCAAAAATCGTAGGGGCGTAAAAACACCCTTTCGCAAACTCTCCTTCTGTCAAAACTTCGCCGCCTGTAAGCAGAGTCGCCCCCTCTGATTTCCCGATTTCAACATAAGAGTGAATCCGCTCTAACTGAGTGCGATTGACGATGGGCCCGATTTGTGCATCAGAAGAGATGCCCGCCCCCATTTTCACCTCGCGGGTGCGTTCGAGCAACAGAGAGACGAATTTTTCCTTGATTCCTTTTTGCACGATCAAACGGGAGGCGGCGGTACAACGTTGTCCGGCAGTTCCGAAAGCGCTCCATAAAGCCCCTTTGACGGCGAGTTCCAGATTGGCGTCATCAAGAACCACTATCGCGTTTTTGCCACCGAGTTCGCACGAGACCCGCTTCATGAGTTTGCCGCAACGTTCCGCTATCGCTTTGCCCGTCTCGGTGGACCCGGTAAAGGAGATCGTCGCTACGTCCGGGTGTTCCACAAGTGCCGCCCCCGCTTCTTCCCCGAAACCCGTAATCAGATTGACGACCCCTGCCGGAAAACCCGCTTCGAACATCAGTTTCACGAACTCGACGGCGAGTGCGGGCGTATCCTCCGCAGGCTTGAGAACGACGGTGTTGCCCGCCAGCAGTGCCGGGAACATTTTCCACGAGGGGATCGCTACGGGGAAATTCCAGGGGGTGATCAAGCCGACAACCCCTACCGGAACCCGCCGCGCAAAGCAATGCATTTCCGCCCGTTCCGAGGAAACCGTCGCCCCGTCCGGCATCCGCCCAAAGGCGGCAATGTAATACGCCATATCAATGGCTTCTTGAACGTCGCCCCGTGCCTCAATGAGGACTTTTCCCATTTCGCGCACCATGAGGTGGGACAAGATTTCTTTGTCGCGCTCCAAAAGTTGCCCCATACGGAACAGCAATGCGCCCCGTGCGGGTGCAGGGGTTTTGCGCCACATGGGGTAGGCGGCTTTCGCGGCTTTGACGGCGGCGTCTACGTCTTCTGCTCTTGAACGAGCGAAAAGACCTAATGTTTGATCGGTGTCGGCGGGATTGGTCGAGGCGAACGTTTGCCCGGATCGGGCGGCAGTCCACACTCCGGCGATGGCATTGGTGTTGCCTTCATAAACAGGGGTCATGGGATTGGCTCCTCACTCAAGTCGTGATTGAAACGTATTTTTGTGGTTTTATTGTACCCGTTCCCGACTCTGGGAGGAGGCTTCTATGGCTCCTTGGTAGGGTGACTCTTCAGTGAAGTGATCTTTCAAGCCGCCGGGGTCTTCCTTTAGCGGATCGGGTAAACTACTGTCGTGGGGACTTCCTCTTTGCAATATCTGACTCCGAAACTACTCTGGCGGAACACTCCAATAGAGAACTTTCATGGTACGATAGAGGAGAAAATAAAGCGAAGCCCGTTGAGAACGTTCAAGGCGTTTACTCTATCTTGACTTCTACTCTCTCAAGTTGACGGTCTTGATGCTGTAGCCTATCAGGAGGTTTACCATGTCTGAAGTTATTTACCATTTGCGCGACATCAATGCTCCTCTGGTGGCGTCGTGGTCGAAATACTTTGCAGAAGTCCCACAGGTTCGTCCTTCGTTTGGAGATGTTTTTGGTGTGAAAGCCGATGCGATCATTAGCCCCGCCAACAGTTTTGGCTTTATGGATGGCGGTATTGATCTGGTTTATTCCGGGCGTTTCGGCTGGCAGTTGCAGAAACGTCTGCAGCAGTTGCTACGTGAAGAGTACGAGGGAGAATTGCCAATCGGCATGGCTGTGCTTTTGGGAACGGGTGATCATGAACTGCCTTATCTTGTGAGCGCACCGACGATGCGTGCCCCTGCCAATGTCAGCAATACACTGAATGCTTTCCTGGCTTTTCGCGCTGCCCTTCGCTTGATTCAGAGGCACAATGCTCTCTTTCCTGAGACCATTAAAAGCGTCATCTGCCCCGGACTGGCAACGGCTACAGGGCAGATGCCCGTAGAAATCTGTGCCAAACAGATGTACGCCGCCTATGTGCAGGTAGTCCAGGGGCAGACGTGGAACTCAAGTAGCATCAACGAAATTGTCAATGAGCATTACCGATTACTGCGAGTAGTTGACTGATTTATTCATGGGCAATTCCGGCACGAAATTGCCGGAACGTAAACTGAGTGTTCCTCCAGAGGGAGATACGCCGAGCCTGGAAACCATTTAAGGACAAAAATAACATGGAAATAACAAAATATACAATCTGGGCAGAATTGCATCGCCGCGTTGTCAATGAGGAGCCTCTAGATGCGGCGGAGCAGGTGCTTTACAGAGCGGGTTGTGACGAAATCGAAGCCGAGTCAATGCACAACGAAGATATTTCACGAATGACGGAATTACGGAAACGCATCGCAGAGTCAGACGCAGAAAGCGAACGTCTCCGAAACCGCAGAATGGAATTGGATGCGAAAATTCTGAGGTTGGAAGCAATGTTAGAGGCTCGAACACGGCAAACCCTCGGCATCGGGGCATCGTAAAAATTGTCTCATACAAAACTTGCACAAGTGCGCGAACGGTTTAGTTTTTCCTGCGGATACTGTGGGGTTTCCGAAACCGAAGTCGGTGGTGAATTAACAGTGGATCACTTTAACCCGATTTCGGCAGGAGGAAACGACGATGACAGTAACCTCATTTATGCGTGTGTGCGATGCAATCAATACAAGGGCGCGTTACGACCGGAATCTACGAACCGCGATCTGCAACAGCGTCTTTTGCACCCGTTAATCGACGACCTTTCGGTACACCTTCGCGTGCACTCAGACCTCTACTTGCTGGAAGCCATAACGGAAGCAGGAAAATTTCAGATTCGCGCCTTGCAACTGAACCGTCCGCAATTAATTGCTCTTCGCGAAAAACGTGCCCTCATGAAGATGCTGGAGCAACGTGTAGAGATTGCAGAGACCGAGCAAAGACTTCTACTCAAGCGGCTTCTGGAGCGAGATGAGTATATCATTAGGCTTGAAGCCCGTTTGCGTCAGTCAACTCAAAATGAACCGGACTCACGTTATTAATTCCGTTTTTGTTGCTTTTCCGTCATAAGGACCTACTACGAGACGGCTTTACCCCATGTCACTCCACTAATTCTTTGTGCGAAGGCTTGAGTAAAACTTCCGCCGATTCATTCGGGGTTTCGGTAGCAGGGCGAAGCAAAGTTTCCGGGGCATCGGAAGGGGAGGAAGGACGGAGTAAAGTAATCGCGTTTTTTCCTTCTTCCAGCCGTTGCTCGATAAAGTTGAGAGTGCGTTGCGCCTGTGCCTTGACCTCTTCCCGCCGCTTGCGGTGAAGTATTGCAAAGGGAGCAAACTTGAGTTTTTTGATATGAGAGACACACCATTTGTCCCCTACCTGCTCAAGAGCGACCAACAGAGGAAGAACGGTCTCTGTATTTCCCTGATCCAAAATTTTGTTAATCAGGAGGCGGGTGGTTCCACTTATGCGAGGTGCATCCGAGGCGTTCATCGTTTGTAGCACCTCCAAAAAGCGGGCAAGAGCAATCTTATAGAGTCGTGTGCCGGAACTGTGGACCACAAGTTGACAAAGCGTATTGATACCGCGCTTGTCAATTCGCATCATCTCCTGCTTGCCCTCCCGAAAAAAGGTTTGCGCTAACGAGAGAGAATAAGCAAAGTTGGCGGTAAACAACAGAGCAGAAGCAAGACACCACAAGCCTTTTTTCGGGTTTGGTAGTCCTATGTAAGCATAAAAAAAGAGGGTCATAATGGTCAGGAGCAGAGAAATAATGACTAGCGTGTTGCTCAAATAGATATGCTTTGCTCGCTTCATAGTTTTTGCGATGAGACGGGCGACTTCTTCATCTTGTGCTTTGACGTGTTCCGAGTTTTGCGGTTCTGGTTCTCCCATTTCTTCTTCCGACATTGATCTCTCCCCTACTCCGTCAAACGTTTTACGATGTATGCCGCCGCTTTCGGTGGAGCCACGATAAACGGCGAAGGGCTAACCCCTCCGTTCGCTACAACCTCACCGAGATTCACTTCCGCTCCTGTAAAGTGCCTTACCACGCAACCCGCCTCACGGGCAATCACCACGGCAGCAGCGATGTCGTAAGCGCGTTCGTTCCACCCCACCAGCGACAGAAAAGAGCCACGCCCCGTGTAGGCGATGTCGGCGGCAATCGAACCGAGACAGCGCAGTCTTCCCGTCAGGCGAGAGACAGGCAACTGTTGAAGCGAGGTCGAAGTGAAGCAGAGTGGGTCTTCCGGGTGAAAATCGGCGTCCCGGTCAGTGACTTTAAGGCGAACTCCATTGCAAAAAGAGCCTTTGCCCTTTTCTCCGTAGAAAAGTTCGTCCGTCATCGGCATGGCGAATGCCCCTGCGATGGCTTCTCCGCCCACGATCAAGCCAATCGAAACCCCCCAGATCGGGATTCCATACACCATATTCGTCGTTCCGTCAATCGGGTCTACCGCCCAGAGAGGTGCGTCGGGATCGGCTTTGTTTTCCGTCAGTCCGGTCTCTTCACCGAGAAAAGCGTAGCCGGGATAGCGCGTGTTCAGCCGCTCTTTGATAAAGGCTTCAATCGTTCGGTCAATGTTGGTGACAAGCGAATCATCGGACTTGAAATCGCTTTGCATCGTGTTCAGCATCGCTTTTGCGCGTTGCCCTGCCTCGTGCGCGGTCTCGGTGATAAAGGGAAGGTCAATCGGAAAGCGTTCGGGTTCTATTGTAGGATTTATCATAAACCTAGTTTACCCGATTGAGGAGGGCGGGAGTAAAAAGTTGTCAGCCCTTATTTTCCTGCTGATCCGTGAGAATCAGAGAGAAAGTTTCCTCCTGAATAACAGAGACGATAATCATGATCTTGCCTTTTTTTAAGAAAGTCGGCTTTTTGCGGCGGTTCCTTTCTGTGGCAAAAATCGAATAGGTATCCGGCGGCACGGTCAGCGCAACGAAAACATTTGTTTTTCCGTTGTAGTGAGTTGCCCCGGAGTAAAGTGAGAGACCGTCTTTTGTTTGAATAACAATGTCTGCGGCAAGATCCGTTTCTATTTTTAAGGTGAGACAGTGTGAAAGCATCGCAAGGAAACGAATCGGACTACCCGAAAATGAGTCGAATTTTAATTCGTTCTGGGAGAGGCTGTAACCGGGAAGATCGGTAATTGCCACCTTCGCCAGACAGTACCATCCTTTCGGCAATCGCAATTTTGCCCTGCCATTCACAAAGTCGAGTGTGTAGTATCGAGTAGAGGGTGGGGGCGGCGAATCGGGAACTCCCGGTGCAACCGAAATGATCTCGACAGACCCTCTCCCGCTGATCGGTCCAGGGGGAGGTGAAAACGGGACCTCTATTGCGAAAGACACTTCGACATAAAGGGGATGGGAAACGATAAGACGCTTTGAAATCTCCTCAATATAGAGCATTTTCACGTCCTCTGCGGAGCGAACCATACCCTGCTTCAATCCCGATTGTTTCCCCGCCTCCGACTCAAGCCAGACATGAAAGGTGCTGACGAGGCTCTCGACAAATTTGTCCGAAATGCCCCTCGTTTCTCTTGAGAATTGATCGAAGGCGGTTCTGATGCGACTATAAAGACCTTCATTTCTGGCAACCGAGTAGGGAACCACCAAAAATGCAGTTGTCCGAACAAAATACTTTCCTAGCCACTGTCCGACGTTATGCGAATACGGAGGCATCAATAAATTAGCAAATGCTGGTTGTAAGCCGAGGCTCGGAGGCGCACCAAATTGAGGGGGTAGCAAAGGCATGCCCAAACGGTCATGATGGCGATAGAGGAGATACAAAAATGAGTCGAGTACATTCGTCTTTTGATAAAGTTGCAAATTATCGGGTGCTACCAACGGATTGGACACGCCTGTGTCATTGGTTTGCTCATGCCAACCGCTTCCTATGCTGTAAAGTGCAACGGGTTGCCCCGGCATATCCAGTCCTTTGAGATTGTACGGATCCCCTTCGGGACCTGAGACCTGGTCGCTTTCCTTAAGAGGAGCGGGGGGAACCGTAGGGGGACGATAGGCGGCAAATTGTTGCACCTGCGTGAAATAAACCCAGGTATCGGGCTGGCCGTTCGAGGCGATTCCTCTGAAAAGCACCTCTCCGTCAAGATCATAGCCTGAAAGGAGGCAGTAAGTTCGTGCCCAGGGGAAAAGCAATTTGCCTCGAACCACCGTATGTTCCCGGTTGGAGTGTCTCAGTCCAAGAACTTTCCCTGATTCGAGATCGGTGACCACGACTCTACCGAGACGCTTTTGTGTGTCCCTCACGTCGAAGATCAAGTGATACTCGTCGTATTCCGCCTCAAAAGCATACCAATCAGGGTCATTGAGAAGCGGCATTCTGGTGAGCAGAAGGCGGTCAAATTCCTTTAATGTCGGCTTTTCCGTAAGAGGAAACGCGGCAAAATCAGTTTTGAGTTCACCATTTTTGATCGGTTGCGGTTTAAAGGGTGGTGTGAGGGGATGCGTGGAGAAACCACGTCCTCTCCACTTCGAGGAAACACCGACATAAATAGAGAGGTCTTTGTCGTGGGGAAAGGGAACCCGCGCACGAACAAGATGAGGGAAAGGAGAAGGTTTCGCCTGCCCTTGGGTTTCGAGCAGAGGCACAGAGGCAACGCTTGCCCCCGCAACCACAAGGTGACGGAGAAAGTCGCGGCGTGACGAGGACGAATTGGGTGGAGCGGACTGAATAGGCTCAGATGTATCGAAAAGAAAGTTCCCCATGATAAGTTTCCTTTCACAAACAAGAAAACGCTTCTGTAAATAGAATAATTGCGATTCTATGGAATCAGCGAATCAATTATCGTCTTCCCCGCACTGAGTTTTTCGTAGTCTCCGTATCTTTTCTAAACTCACGCTTGCACGTCTTGTGACAGAGTCGTCATCGGAATTCTGACCATGAAAGTTGTGCCTTCGCCGACAATGCTTTTGACACCAATCTGCCCGTTATGAGACTCGGCGATCCAACGCGCAATGTTCAGCCCCAATCCGCTTCCACCCTGATCCCGGCTACGTCCCGAGTCTACCCGATAAAATCGGTCGAAAAGGAACGGCAAATGTTCTTCTCCAATCCCGGTCCCCGTGTCACGCACTGTGAGAACCGCGACAGGCGCCTCTAAACTGATGTCAGGGGTAGGGGAGACAAAGCCCACCAATTTTCCTCCTGTGTCATCGCGGGTTACGCTCAGGAAAACGCTCCTGCCTTCCGGGGTGTAATTGAGAGCATTGATGAGAAGGTTTGTGATGAGTTGACCGAGCCATAACTTGTCGCCGAAAATCGGGGCGTCGTCCATGTTTTCGATGTCAAGCGTCAGGTGTTTGCGGTGCGCCAAACGCTCCATCGACTCATAACACGCCATTGCTACTTCTTCGAGTTGAAGCGGTTCGTGCGCGAGTTTCACCTGATCGGCATCGGCTTTGGAGAGCAAAAGCAGATTGTTGACAATGCTGCTCATTCGCTCCGTTTCCTCAATGACGCTCTCAAAGGTGCGGCGCAAATCAGGCGTGAGTTCGTCGGACATCAGTGCCACTTCCGCTTCTCCGCGTATTGTGGTCAAGGGCGTTTTGAGTTCGTGGGAGGCATCGGCGGAAAAGCGTTCGATCTGCCGAAAACTACGATCCAGTCGAGCGATCATCTCATTCAATGCCCCGGCAAGTCGTCCGATTTCGTTGTCGGAGCGGGGAGCCTGTACCCTCAAATCAAGCCGTTTGCTCTCAATCGAAAGGGCGGCGCGGGTCATATCGTCTACGGGTTTGAGGGCACGCCCCACAAGCCACCACCCGCCACCGAGGGCGATCAAAAACACGGACGGCGTAAGGATCAGCAGAATGGTTGTAGCGCGTTGCAGTGCCACATCCACCCCTTCGACGGAGGCACCGACTTGCACGAGGTACTGCGGGGTGCGTTCGCCTGTGATCACAGGAACCGTCACAATGCGAACGGGGTATTCGCCAATCGAGGTGATCGTGTGGTAACTGACTTCCTTCGCCAGCCCTGAGGTGAGAGCGTCATCAATCGGAGGGAATTTCGTGGTGCGGAGGGCGTCCGAAAAGGCGACTGGATTGTTGTGGTTGTTGATGACCTGCACGTATCGCCCGAACGTTTGGAGTTCATTGTTTTTAACGAAAGTTTCTTCAATGTTCTGTGTGAGAGGGACGTGGGGATTTTGCGTGGAGTACTGAAACAAGGTTGCGGCGATGCCTCGTGCAGTGTCTTCCGCCTGCATTCTGAGGCGCGTGTCCGCCTGAGAGGTGAGGAATTGTCGAAGCAAAATCAACGTGAAAAAGGAGAGGAGAAGAAGCGTGACGGCGAGGATGCCGCCCTGAAAAAAGGCGAGTTGCGCCCGCAAACTCCGAAATAAGCGAAAACGTGCCTTCATACGAAAAGGATAGCACACGCAGGGGCAGTTAGGCGAATAACGGAGAGTAGGAAAATGCGAAAACTCGCGTTCTCCTACTCTCCGTATCGAAACTCTCGGATTACTTCCGGCGGCGACGTAGCAGAAATGCTCCGGAGAGCGCGAATCCACCGAACAAACCAAGAGAACCGGGTTCGGGAACAGATCCGAAGCCGCCGCCTTGAGGTGCAATAAGACGTAGGATACGGTCAGATTGTGTCAGGAGGAGAGTGCCATTCGGATCAACGGTGACAAAGTCGCCGCGTGAGCCGCCCTGCCCGATAATGGTTTGGACGGGAAGACCAAAGAGGTTGTATTCCAGCAGGTGTCCGTCATTTGTGTTGACGAAAATGTTTCCAGCCAGAGAGCCTGTGCCAAGTGCGGTTCCGTCTGAGCCACCGGAGATAAATCCTGTGTCGAAAACTTGCGCCCCATCGCTGATACGGTAGCCAATGATGTGATTATTGACGGACGCATACAACGTCAAACCGTCTGT
>JACMPS010000202.1 GCA_014377395.1 Chthonomonadaceae bacterium | reverse complement strand
CCGCTACTTTCTCGCGCAAGCAGGGCTTTCCACAAAAGATAAAGGCGGCACGGTTGAAGTGCTTGCGATCAAACCTGCCGACACGCTTTCCCTGATGAAAAGCGGGCAGCTCGATGCGGCGTGGATGCCGGAACCCTGGACTTCGCGCCTGATCGCCGAAGCGGGGGCAAAACTCATTGTCGAAGAGCGTAACTTGTGGAAGCCACAAACCTTTGTTGCAACCGTAATTGTGGCGCGTACCGATTTTATTCAGAATCACCCCGATCTCGTCGCGGCGATAGAGCGCGGACATCGTGCCTCCGTTGCATGGATTGCGGGGAACGCAGTCGAGGCGTCGCCGGTCATCAATGCTGAACTCAAGAGATTGACCGGGAAACCTCTCAAGGAAAGTGTCTTGAAATCTGCTCTGAGCCGCGTTACATTCGTGAACGAAGTTTCGGCGGAATCTCTGAAAAGACAGACACAAATGGGTATCGAGACAGGTTATCTCCCTCTCGGTGCGGACGTTTCGGGCATCGCAGGAAAATGATTGCAGAAGAACAGAGGTAGGGCATGGCGGGCATTTCCATTTGTGGCGTGAGCAAAAAATTTACCGGGCGCAACGACGCGGTTCAAGCCCTTGAAAACGCCACGCTGGAGATCGCCGACGGTGAATTTGTTGTACTGGTGGGTCCTTCCGGTTGCGGCAAAAGCACCCTCCTTAATATCGTTGCCGGACTTGATGTCGCTGATACGGGACAGGTTTATGAGGGAAACAAACCCGTCAAAGAGCCGGGTCGCTCCCGGAGCGTTGTCTTTCAGGATGGAGCCTTGTTTCCCTGGCTGACCGCGCAGAAAAATGTGGAATTTGGGCTGAAACAGATGGGATTGAACCGCAAAGAGCGGGCGGAACGTGCCGCGCACTATCTGCAACTCGTTCATCTGACGAAGTTTCGCGAGAGTTTTCTGCACGAACTCTCGGGGGGAATGCGACAACGTGTAGCGATTGCCCGCGCTCTTGCGATGGAGCCGGAAGTCTTGCTGATGGACGAGCCTTTTTCCGCGCTTGATGCACAAACCCGCGAAGACCTCTATGTCTCGCTTCAAGAGGTGTGGGAGCGCACCCGCAAAACGATTTTGTTTGTCACGCACAACGTTCGTGAGGCGGTGGTTCTGGCGGACAAAGTCGTGCTGATGGGGATACGTCCCGGTCGCATCCAGACGGTTTTTCCGATTCGACTGGCGCGTCCCCGTCATGCCGAAGATGTGGACGTGGCAAAGGTGGCGCATCAGATTTCGATGGGCTTGAAAGAGAGCCTTGCACTCACCCGAAACGAGGAATACGATGAAGGTTGGCAACCTGAGGGCAGTGGTCTTCTTCGCCCTGCTGATAGCGTGTTGGGCGACAATATCTAAACTCGGCGTTTGGGACTCTACCCTGTTTCCCTCTCCTTTTCAGGTCGTGAAGACGTTCTGGAATGGAATCGCGGATCGTTCGCTTCTTATTGCAACCGGGGCTTCTTTACGTCGGCTTTTGCTCGGCTATGTGATCTCCCTTGTGATCGGGGTTCCGCTCGGTGTGTTGCTCGCTCGTCAAAAGTGGGCGGATGAAACGATTGGCTTGCTTGTGCTGGGCTTGCAAACGTTGCCTTCGGTGTGCTGGTTGCCGCTGGCACTGTTATGGTTTGGACTGAGCGACACGGCGATCTTGTTTGTGGTGATTATGGGGGCGTGGCTTACGATCACGACAGCGATTCGAGACGGGGTTCGGAATGTTCCGCCCGTTTACCTTCGCGCCGCAAGGACGATGGGGACAAAGCCGCTTTCGCTTTATCTGGAGGTGTTGTTGCCCGCAGCGCTTCCCTCGTTGCTCACCGGAGCCAAGCTGGGTTGGTCGTTTGCGTGGCGTTCGCTGATGGCGGGAGAGTTGCTTTTCGTTTCTATCGGTCTGGGTCATCAGATGACGATGGGGCGTGAACTCGGCGATATGTCTCAGGTGATCACGGTAATGGGTGTGATCATTGCGCTTGGTCTGCTGACGGATCGCTTGATTTTCGCGCCGTTTGAGGATCAGATTCGTGAACGCTGGGGTCTGACCGCGAAATAGTTTTCGGAACAGTTGATAAAGAACCCGAAATTGTGTGCTCTAAAAAGAGGAAAAAACAATGACTAAAACACAAAATGGACGCACTGGATTTACGTTGATCGAACTACTTGTCGTGATCGCTATTATAGCGATTCTGGCGGCAATTCTATTCCCGGTTTTCGCTCAGGCACGCGAAAAGGCACGACAAACCTCTTGCCTTTCCAATGTCAAGCAACTCGGAACCGGGTATATGATGTATTTGCAGGATTACGATGAGGTTTTCCCTCCTCACGTCACCGAGCGTACCGCTCCTGCGGGAACGCCCGACACGGCGGAGGCACGCGCTCCCTACTCCTATAAAACGAAACTCGATCCCTACGTCAAAAACAATCAGATTTACAAATGCCCTTCTGCTTTAGCGTGGCCTGCCCCTCAAGCCGGCAAGTGGTTCACCACCGACTACGGCAACAACCATAACGAAGCGAATCTGGTCGGAGCCAATCAAAGAGCATGGTACGTCGCAAATCCCGACTTTGGCTTTAATGAAACAACGGCGATTGCCTCCATTACTTTTCCTGCGAATTTCATCATTTTGGGAGAAGCGGGACGTGCTTCCGGCAACTCTTCACGCGGCGGAATGTACCCTCAGCCCTGGGCATTCGACGACAAGGCACTGACCGATGCTCAGCAACAGAGTCGTTTTCTGCCCCGGCATAATGGCGGCGGCAATATCAATTATGCCGACGGACACGCCAAATTTACAAGACCGGAAGGCACCTGGCGCAGTTACAACGACAACGACTGGCGACGCAACCCGGTCAAAAACTAACCCGGTTCGATAAAAAGACCGCCCTTTTCTCATTTTGAGGAAGGGGCGGTCTTTCGTGACAGAAGCAGGTGGACTGGTGGACAAATAGCACTCGGTTTCTGTTCGTTCTTAAAGAGAATATAAGACCATGTTGCAGGGGTTACGTAGCACGATTTAACGCAACTAATCAAGGCAATTTGTTCATTTCTCTCCGCAGAAGCATTGTTTTCACAATGTCCCTGTAAAGAGCAAAACTTGTTTTACGAGCGGAAGGAAAGATTTTCTAAGTGGAGAAAAGCTCTCCCTCCACTGAGAGAAGAGTTCCCCCGCAGAGAATTTGGCTTTCTCTATATCGAAAAACGGTGATGCAGTCGTTTATCCTCGTCCTTCTCACTGGCACGATATGTGCACACATCAGTCTTGTTCACAAACGCCGCAGAAACTAAACCGACAACAACCCGACGGCGGATAGCCCGCGGACTCACTCACTGTGGGTCGCGCCTTACCGCCTCACACAGCATCAATCGAAAGAACGCATGAAAACCAACACACTCCCTCGCGCCTTGTTCGCCATCGCCCTGCTCGCCCTCACCGGCGCGGCACAGGCACAAACCCTCCGGTCTTATCAGCATCGCGCCTGACGGCGTTGCTGACGCTCTTAACTACACCGGCTCGGTGGCACTGTTCAATAACCACTGATCCCGGCGTCACCACACTGGTACAGGACAACGGCAATCCCTTCACCCTTAATAGCATTTACCTCGCCAACTTGGAGCTGCAATCTGCCGTTGCGCTCAGCGACACCGTAGAATTCACCGGCAACGTACAGGGCGGCGGAACCGTGACGCAGTCGTTCACTCTGTCTCTCAGCGACGCCCTCCAGACCTTCACCTTTGGTCCCGGTTTCACGAACCTACTCCCTGTCACCTTCGTGCAAGACGGACTCACCAGCCAGTTCGACAACATTGTCGTCGGCACGTCCTCCGCCGTTCCCGAACCCGGAACCGTCGCCCTCCTCGTTGGCATGATGAGCGTCGGCGGAATTGTCTTGCGCCGAGGACGCCGATAATCTGACTGGACACGTCCCATGAAAACCTCTTTCGGTGGCATTGTCACGCTTTTGGAACTTTTGGCAATGCGTTGGGCGTGATTCACAACCCGCACTTTACTCTCGACACAACTAACTTTAGCGAATAAAACCGGAATTTAGCCCGCTTGCCCTTGATTTTTTTCGTGGATTATGGTTATACTTCCTAAAGTGTAGAGCCAGGTCTCCTCTGAGACCAGAACGGACAGCGTCGGCTGTCCGTTTTGTTTTGGAGGGGCGAAATCATTGCCTCCGAATCCCCTTCTCACACGCATCTTTCCGAAAAGAAAGTGCGGGTTTTACCTGGCGAAGGGAAAAGGGAGGATATTGTGAGACGCGCCCACTTTCTAAGAAAAATCGAGCGAAACGATTGAACCTTTCCAATGACAAGTTTCAATCACGAGATCGAATGGACGGAAGCACGGTGGCGCGTCGGGAGAGCGATGCGAAAATGGCAAACATTTTACCGAACGGTTTGGCGGACAATTTACCCGGTAGTTCTCTGCGTAACTTGCCGAACATTGTGGTGGTGGGGGCGCAGTGGGGCGACGAGGCAAAGGGCAAGATCATTGACGTTCTTGCTTGCAATCGCTCAATGGTGGTGCGTTACGGGGGCGGCAACAACGCCGGTCACTCGGTGACGGTGGGGGACATCGTATACAAGTTTCACCTGATTCCCTCCGGCGTCCTCTATGAAAAAGTCGTTTGCGTGATTGCAGATGGCGTGGTGATTGATCCCGGCGTTTTGATCTCGGAGATGAAGGGCTTGGAGGCGCGTGGCATCTCCATGCGAAACCTGAAACTCTCCGGCAACGCGCACCTCATCCTTCCCTATCATCGCACTCTGGATCTTTTGGAAGAGGAACGGCGCGGGGAAAGTAAGATCGGCACGACAGGGCGCGGAATCGGACCCGCCTACACCGATAAGGCGGCACGGATTGGGATTCGGGTGGGTGATCTTCTCGACAAAAATCGATTTGAGGAGCGACTGCGCGACGTGCTGACATGGAAAAATGAAGTCTTAACTAAACTCTATGGGGCGGAACCGCTCGATGCAGACGCCATTCTATTGGAGTACCGAGGCTACGCGGACTACTTGCGCCCCTACGTCACCGACACGGGCGCACTTGTTTCTGAAGCCGTCCAGAAGGGAAACGGCGTTCTCTTCGAAGGAGCGCAGGGAACCTTGCTCGATCTCGACCAGGGGACGTATCCTTATGTGACCTCGTCGCACCCGATAGCAGGAGGGGCGTGTATCGGAACGGGAATCGGACCCGGAGCGATTGACCGCGTAATCGGGGTTGCCAAATCTTACACGACTCGTGTGGGGGCGGGGTGCTTTCCCACCGAACAACTCAACGAAACGGGACACTACATCCGCGAGCGCGGACACGAGTACGGAACCACGACGGGAAGACCGCGACGTTGCGGGTGGCTCGACGCTCTCATTTTGCGTTATGCGGTGCAGGTGAACGGGTTGGACTATCTGTCTCTGGGTCATCTGGACGTGCTTGCAGGTCTGGACGAAGTGAAGATTTGCGTGGGCTATCATACCTTGACGGGGGAAACTCTGACCCGTTTGCCCTCCGATTTGCCGTTCCGCACTGATCTCACGCCGGTTTATGAGACGTTGCCTGGTTGGGGCGTGGAGGCGGAATACGCAAGAACATTTGAGGAACTACCTCAGAACGCTCAGGCGTTTGTGCGGCGTGTGGAAGAATTAGCGGGGGTAACGATTGCTTCCGCTTCGGTAGGACCCGGTCGTGAGCAAACGATCTTTATTGAACCGCACTGGAGCAAATTAACGGGTTAGAGGATAATTTTTTGCGCCCCGGTCTTGACAATTTTTCAGGGCCGGGGTATCCTTGTTTGTGCGAAGAGAGAGTATAGCTCAGTCGGTAGAGCACCTCCCTTTTAAGGAGGTTGTCCCGGGTCCGAGCCCCGGTGCTCTCATTCATCAGCCCCTTTTCTTCTTTCCTACTTATGGAGAGGAAAAGGGGTGTTTTTCTATTCCGTCCTCTTATTCTGCGTACCACAGTTAGATTTCCCCTCCGTACCTTTACCTGCCCCAACCTCCGCCACAGGCAGAAGTCAGGGTGACCTTGATTCCCAGCGTGTTCAGCACCGTCAAAACCAACCCAACTTGACAGGTTGGCTTTCCCTTTTCCAGATCAATGATGAAGCGCAACCCTGTACCCGCAGTCAGTGCCAGTTGCTCTTGTGTCAAGCCCATTCCTGTACGGGTCTCCTTAATCAACTGACCAATTCGATTTGGAGTGTAGATCATCCCTGCCTCCTTTTGTTCCCGAACGGGAATAACGACGCAAAAAAGACTTTCGGAGAACTGACGACATGAGCAACCCTACTCCCTTTCGGAATCGCTTGACATAGTAGTTTAAGCGTGCGGTGATAGGGCATCAAAAAACAGTGCTTTATACTAAAGATCTCTTGCGTAATTGGGGTAAACTTTCGTTATGATCACTCTTTCCAAACTCCGCCGCAAGCCCCGCCACTTTCGTGCCTTCACGGGCTTGACGCCGTTTGAGTTCGATGCCCTGCTTGTCGAACTCACCCCCGTTTATAAAGCCGCCCTCACGCAACGCAGTCAAACGCCTGACCGTCTGCGCGACGCGGGGGCGGGACATCCCTTTGCACTGGGGTTGCCCGACCGGTTGCTGATGGGATTGATCTACCTGCGCCTTT
>JACMPS010000201.1 GCA_014377395.1 Chthonomonadaceae bacterium | reverse complement strand
TCCTGGCTAGTCCAGCGAAAGATTTAGAGACACAGGAGAAGATGTTGCAATTTTCCCGAAGTCTTGCTTTTGCAATTCTCGAAAGAACGGAACGAGATCGCACCAATTCCAATTAAGTAGAAATGTAAAGTTCTCGCATAACATTTTGCAATCATGGCATTGGTATCCGAAGGACACGGGGCGTACTCGCCTCCGAGCGCGGAATTCATTCCTGCGGCAAGGGCACAGACTTTACTTCGCTCTAAGGGACAAGACAAGCCCTGATGCAAGAGGAGTCTCCTAGCGCGGAATTCATTCCTGCGCCTAACGTGTTGCGTCACACGATCAATCATGATAGAAGAAAGAAATTTAGCGGAGAAAAATTTGTCGGGATTGTTCATCACATTCGAGGGTGTAGAAGGTGCGGGGAAAACCACTCAGATTCAACTTCTTAAAATGGCGTTGGAGGCTAGCGGAAAGACCGTTTGCGTGACGCGGGAGCCGGGAGGCGATCCGGTTGCGGAGGGAGTGCGTACCCTGCTCCTCAGTACGGAAATGTCGTCACGGGCGGAACTCCTTCTGTTCTTGGCGTCACGAGCGCAGAACGTCGAGCGCGTGATTCGTCCGCAACTCGCACTCGGAAACACCGTCATTTGTGATCGCTTTATTGATTCGAGCGTGGCGTATCAAGGGGTAGCGCGTGGGCTTGGGGCGACAACGGTTCAAGACCTGAATCGCTTTGCAACGGGCGACTTAGAGCCTGACCTGACGCTTCTGCTCGACCTCGACCCGGCGGTAGGGCTTTCCCGGCAAAAGACCCGTAATCGCATGGAAGCAGAAAGCCTCGTTTTTCATCGGAAAGTCAGAGAGGGATTTCTGGAAGTGGCGGCGAATAATCCTACACGATTTCTGATTCTGGACGCCTTGCAACCCGCCGACACGTTGCATCTCCAAATTATGGAGGCAGTGCAAATTCGGCAACGTGCAAAGCAGAGTCAGTCCTAAAATAAAAAAGAAGTGAAGAGGTAGCGCATGAAACTCGTGATCGCCGTCATCCATGACCGGGATAAAAATAGAATTACGGAAACTCTCCTCCAGAACGGGTTTAAGTTCACCAAGATCGGCTCGACGGGCGGGTTTTTGCGGGAGGGCAATGTCACCCTGCTGATCGGTGTTGAGGGCAAGGAAGTGGAACGGCTTGTAAACGTCATCTCTGATAGTTGCAAAACCCGTGAACAGTTTGTCAATGTCCTGCCACCTGATGCCGCGCCCGTCGGTACCTTTATGCCTTCCCCGGTCAAAGTGCTGGTAGGCGGTGCGGTTTGTTTCGTCATGGATGTAGAGCGCTTCGAGCAGTTCTAAAAGCGATAAATCCTGTATCCTCCTGAGTCCATGTAGGTGGACTTCGCTCGTGTTTAGCCGGGGAATTCATTCCCCGGTGTCGGTTTCGGGTGATAATTAGCCAGAGGTTTAGAGTGCAGGTTCTCTTTCTTGGACTCACTTCTGCACCTAAACTGCCTCCCGTTTCCGCCACCAGTTCGGGTCTACGTCGGGGAAACAACGATCTCGATCTTCCGCCTCGCCTAAGTTGTCCCATTCCTGCGGAAGCACCTGCTCCCCGCGTCCGACTTTTCGAGCCAATTCCGCGATTTGTGTAAACCTCGTGAAGTGGAAGTTGACGCGCTGTTCGGCGTAGTCACGACTGGAGAACGTAGAAATCGAGAACTGCCAGTCCGAAGATTCAAGCAGAAGCAGTTCTCGTGCCGCCTGTTTCAACAACGTCGTCACTCGCATATCGTCCCCGTATTCGTCTGCAAGTGAGATCATTTCCGCTTCCGCTTTGTAGATTTTCTCCCATGTCCACACCGTCCACTCATTCAACCAAATCCAGTGGTAGCCGCCCTCCCCCCAGGAACCTTCCGGGAGGGAAACGACGGTTTTTGGCGGGTTGGCGTGGAGATAATCGCGGCACGTCAGACGATCAATTTGAGGGTGTTCATGTAGTTTTTTCAGGACGAGATAGAGAAATTCAGGTCCCTCGAACCACCAGTGACCATATAACTCCGTGTCATAAAGAGCCGTGATAAAGCCGGGAGTGCCTTTCGCCTTTCGGTGTTCCGTCAGCGTCTCCGCAATCAAAGAGACGAAATGCTCCGCATGAACTTCAAGGCGTTGCGCCGCAACATGAGGCTCATAGAGTGCCTTTGAGTCTAAATCCTCTTTATTTTCGGAGACACGCCAGTAGCGCAGATTTTCGGGATAACGCTTTTTGTGAAACTCAAGGTAAGCGGGATCGCCGGGGTAGCCCGTGTCGCCGCTCCACACCTGTTGCCCGGTGACATGATCGCGGCTGAAAATCGCAACGGGTTCGAGAGGTGCATCAGTGGAATTGACGAGATAAGGGGCGTAGGGAGTCCGCTCGGCTTTTTCGGGTTCATAGGTTTTCTGAAATTGTTTCCAGAGGGCTTGTAGTCCTGCAAAGCGATCCGCGTAAACCCCGATAGAGGAACCGCCTTTCAGTAGGTGCGCGTCCACAAAAAAGTATTCGATGCCGTTTTCCGCCAGAAATTCCTCGACGCCCCGCCGCAAAATCGGCTTTTCACCGGGGGCGGCACCAACAGGAGGACGCCATTCGTAGCGCGGACGGTAGGCACATTCCGGCAACCAGAAGCCGCTCGGCTTTTGTCCGTAGTGCTTTTCGTAGGTCTGAATTCCCTGCTTGATCTGAGCACTCACGCTTTCATCTGTCCCGATCAAAGGAAGGTAGCCGTGTGTCGCGGCACTCGTGATGATTTCGAGATGTCCCTCCTCCTGCAATTTTCGGAAAGCACCCACGATGTCACACGCATAGCGGTTTTCGTAAACGTCTTTCACGCCCGTATAAAAGGCATCCCAATAGTAGGCGATGCCGAGTTGATGCACATTGCCGCTCTGCTGAAACTCCTGCAAATTCCGGCGTGCCGAAGCGATGCGCCCGTCCAGATACTCGATGAACTCCCCATGAAAGCCGGGGTCTGCGAGTTGCTCGGTAAGAATGGGAGTGATGCCAAGCGTGAGCTGCGGCGAAATTCCCTCTTCGATCAGGCGATAAAAGACTTCGAGCAGAGGGACATACGTTTCGGCGGCGACCTCCACAAGCCAGTCCGTGCCATGAGGCCAGCGACCATGTGAAAGTACATAGGGAATGTGCGAATGAAGCACAAAGTTGAAACCGCCGAGAGCATCGGGTTTTTGAGTTTTGAGAGTCATAGGTGGAGAATAATTCGACATAGCACTCCCTCTTTCCTGTCTCAAAGGGACGGGCTTCCACACCTTCGGGCGATGTTTGTCTTACCTTGAAGTCAGGTGGCTAAAGAGGGTAGACTATCCGTGTAGCCCATGAGAGGGGAAAAGCCGGATGTCACGTAAGGATACTTTTCACGAAATCGTTGTCAGTGCATTGGTGCGTGAAGGTTGGACAATTACGCACGACCCTTATGTGCTTCCATTCGGTATACACGACCTTCAGATTGATCTCGGCGCGGAAATGCCTATCGGTGCGGAACGAGAGGGGCGCAAAATCGCTGTTGAAATCAAAAGTTTCTTGAGCATTTCCACCTTTGGCGATCTCTACCACGCAATCGGACAGTTCCAGTTCTACCACAGTTTGCTGAAGCGGAGCGAGTGCTTTATCTGGCTCTTCCCGAAGACGCCTATCATACCGTATTCGATGTTGAAGAGGGAAATGCTTTTCGTCGTGAATCGGAAATCAAGTTGATTGTTTACGGACGTGAAACAGAGGAGATTATCGAATGGATCGAGTAGAGATCGCCCTTTTGATTCGTCGTACATTGGATGATTACGCGGATTTGCTCGCTAAAGTGAAAGACCGACAGGTTGAGCGGATTTATCAGGACGAAACCGGACACTATGAATTGATGCTGATCGGGTGGGAAGGCTGGAGGCGAATACACGGGTGTATTCTTCACATAGACCTCATTGACGGCAAAATATGGATTCAACAGGACGGCACCGAATATGGTATTGCCGCAGATTTTCTGGAAGCGGGGGTCACGAAGGAAGAGATTGTGCTTGGATTTCAGCCCCCCGGAAAGCGTCCTTACACGGGTTTCGCCGTTGACTGAAAAACGTTTTTTGATCGGCTCACTGCGATCACCAAAAAAACGCCCCGTGTTTCTTTTGGAAACACGGGGCGTCTTTTTTCAATTCGAACTAACTATGCGGTTTTGATGATGCCCGCCGAAGCACAACATTTACGCCACATTTGTGCCTTGCCCGCCGGAGTCAACGCACGGACCACGTCCGGCTTCTGTCCACAGAAACGACAAATGGATTGTGCCGCTTTTGCCGCCGCACGCGCCGTAACGTCCGTCTTTGATTTTGCACCTGCTTTTGCCATGAGTTTGCTTTTGCCTCCGTCTTTTATTCTCTAAGATACCTTACGCTCAATTATCGGCGAAAATGCCCGATTTGTCAAGTTTCCGGGTGGAATTCACTCACCTTACGCAAGGTGAATTCCTTAACTCTGAGTTTTAAGGGTGCGTCGCTCTTTGTTGAGGCTATCCAACCCGGCTTTCGCGGAGGAGCCTGTGGAAGTATTGCTTCCGGCAAGCAAAATCGCACGACGATACTCTCTTTTTGCCGCCTCTTTCATCTTAAGGGCGCGGTAGAGGTCTGCATTTTTAAGATGATATTGCGCCTCCTCGACAACGGCGGTACGGGCAGTTGCCCAGTACTCGCCCGCCTTGCCCGGTAGACGCACGGTGTCCAGATACTCCACCGTAGTGACCCTGCCATTGTCGGTGACGGTGCGCGTGTTTGTTCTGACATAATTTTGGTAGGCGGGTTCCGCTTTTGCACGGGCAATCCAGGACTGCGCCTCTTTTTCCGCTTTCTCAATAAACGGCAAATTCTCCAAGATTCGATGGTAGGTCGGAGTGGAGTAGGTTCGGTTTTCCCAACCCTCGTTTTTAAGGGTGATTTCGAGGGTTTCACCGGGCGACTCAACGCCGTCCTCGCCGACAGCCACGGCTTCGAGTTCGACTTTGCCGGAAGGCACATCACGCAGAGAGACCGAGACATCGAGTTTGTTCGGCACATATTCTCCCACCAACTCCCCGGCGATATAAAGTCGGGTTTTTTTTGCGGTACAGTCGTCGGAACGAAGAACACGAACCGGAAGCCCCATATTCTGGTTTGTGAGGCTCACGAAGTAGGTCATCTTTGGTTCGAGAATTTCAAGTTTGACGCGGGGAGAGACAACAAATTCCGCTTCGACAGAGGGGAGCAGGTCGCCGTCCGAGTTTTCGGCAACAAGGCGAGTTTTGTGGGTTCCGGGCGAGAGTTGACGCAAATCGAAATCAGTGCTTGCATTCTCATCGAGTTTGCCGATGCCCTCTTCATTGATGTAAACGTAGATATTGCCCAGGGCTTTGCGGTCGGCGAGGGTGAGATACATCCGCTCCTTTTCAATTTTTGTGGTGAACTTCGGTGGGGAGGGGGCTTCACGGGCAAAGAGGGTGGCTTCGATCAGGGTAATCCGCTGATTGGTGTCATCCACGATAAAGACAACTACATTGCGGCGTGAAGTTTCCGCTACCGGGGCAATCTTGAGGTAGTAAGTTTCGAGAGTTCTGGAATCAGTGATTTCTTCTTGTCGGACAATCCGATTGTTGACGGCAATCACAAGGCGCATGATTCGGGTGCCGGGGGGTGGCACGGGCTTGAGGGCGATCATGGAGCCAATAGGGGCATACCCACGCATTTTGCCGTTGTTGAGGCAGAGAATGGCATGGGCATCGGGTCCCGCCGGAAATGTGTCGCAGGTCTGGAGATGCAAGGACGGCGTAGGGGGCTTGACCGTTTCTTGTGCAAGGGTTTCTTGTGCAAGGATAGAGAGCGAAGCGAACAGGAAAATGTTCGCCGGAATGAATTTCATAACGGCTTGTCTTTCTAATTGCCGAACGCGATTGATCAGGGTTTTACAAAAGAAATTTTCAACCCTTCACGATGATATGATTTTGGGCGATAGCAAGGTTATCTCCCCCTACAATTAAGCCTTCTCGACTTTGATTTCTGCTTGTACCAATAAATTGATTCCGAAGCGCATTTGTCCTCCGCCACAGAATGTCCTACGAGTTAAGGACGACTCATACTTTCAGCGAAGGCAGAGGCGATTCCTCTTTAGGCAGGAAAAGGGGACACGCAACGAAAATCGGCTTTTCTCAGAGTGCAAAAAGGCTCTCAATCAAAACCGCATCGGCTCCCTCTTCTACGCCGGGACAGAGAACTGGGATGTCTTGATTTAACCTTGACCTAACCTGCGTCAGGTGAATTTATGGAAAAGGGGCGAAGTCCACTCGGACTTCGCCCCTCCTTTTGGATCAGATTCCTCTATGAGTTCTAATGGGAGTTCGAGGCAAACAGAGCCGCCCCTAACCCAACCATAAGTACCATACAGACGGCGGCAACTGCAACGGCAATCGCTACTCCCAGCAGGAACATATAGAGAACGATTTTCAGGGCTTGATTGTAGGTCAAGCCGTGTCGTGCGCTAAT
>JACMPS010000200.1 GCA_014377395.1 Chthonomonadaceae bacterium | reverse complement strand
TAACGTGTGAGTTTCTGCAGATGGAGGGGTGGCAACGCGAATTTATTGCTTCGCACCTGTTTCAATTGCAACGGGAGAGGTTGAAGGCTTCCTGAATTTCGCCAACAAACGTTGCGGCAGGTCTCGCGCCATGCAGGGCTTTTCGACATAAAGATAATAAACGGTACAAAATCCCGGCACAATCGGTGTGATCAATAATGACTGCAACACGAAGTTCGGCAAAAACTTTTCGGTGACGGCAAACCTCAATGTCAAGGCGGAAATTACGACGATCAATTCATAATGAAACAGGTAAATGCTGTAGCACATTCCGCCAATCGCACAGAGGGCGGGGAGTGACGCTACCCGTTTGCTCAGGTCTCCGCATAGCACCGACACCATGAGCAGACACAGCACTCAGGGCATCAGCAAACGGTCTACCTCCACACTTTCCCGCACCCCGAAACATCGCTACCACACACAACAAAGCCACTCCGTTGTTCAATCGTGATGCAATTGGCTGACTTTTCCACCTCGTCACATAAATGTCGGCGAGTAACATTCCCAGCAAAAAACAGGGCAAAGAAAACAACGCCGTGAATCTGCCCCACACATTTCCCGCCGGAAAAAAGAACGGGTAAATCAGCATCACGCTCAACACGACTCCGATCAGCAGAGCGCGTCTCAAAATTGCACTTTGTACTCGGTAAATAAGGGCGAAAATCGGCATCAGCAGATAAAATTGTGCCTCGACTTCCAGAGACCAGAGAACGGGATTGATCGGGCTGAGCGCGTGGTAAACGAGGGTGTGCGTATAGGTGAGGTTGGCGAGAAAATGCGCGAAGACCTCCCCGAAAGGCTTGTGAAGGCGAACGACTGCAAGACCGAGGCACAAGAAAAGGCAGAATATAAAGGGCGGCTCCAACCGCGTGAGACGCCGCATATAGAAGTCACGCAGGGTGATGCACTTGCCACCCTCTACGTGTTGCGCGGCAAACGGCAACCCCAGAATAAACCCACTGATCAGAAAGAACAGGGAAACGCCGCGCTCTCCCCCTGCAAGGTCTGTGCGAGAAGACCACTCGGAATCGTTTGTAGATAGGCGGCGGTGGCTTTGTCACGCATATAAACCGCAATGTGGAAATAGAAGACGCTGACCACTGCAAGAAAGCGCAATCCGTCGAGGACGGGCAGATAATTCCCCGAAGAGGTACTGCGTCTCAGTCGGCTTAAAAGTGAGGGCTTGCCGTCCGGTTGCTCGTTCACGACTCAACCTCCATTCCGAAAACCCGGCTGAATTCCTCGATCACAACAGGCATCACACTCTCCACCGCAATTTCTCGTGAGGTCACTTTTTGCAGTGACGTGACCCCGTACTCTCGGATATCGCAGGGGATAATCATCTCGAAATGACTCAGATTGGGCGAAACGTTCAGCGCGAACCCGTGTTGCGTCACCCAGCGCGAGACTCTAATTCCCATTGCCGCAATTTTTTCGGGCGCAAAGGGTTGCGTGTTCATTCCGACCCACACTCCGGTATACCCCTTGAATCGGTTGCCTTCTACCCCGAAATGAGCGAGCGAACAAATAAGCGTTTCCTCCAAGAGACGAAAATAAGTGTGCAAGTTGGGACTGTGCGGCGAACGTTGCAGGTTCACAATCGGGTAGCCCACGAGTTGACCAGGTCCGTGATAGGTGACATCGCCGCCGCGATCACTTTGCACCACCTCAATGCCTTCACGAGAGAGCGTCTCGGCGTCCACGAGAATATCGCTCGGTTTTGCGTTCCGTCCGAGGGTGAAGGTGGGAGGGTGTTCAAGGAGCAAAAGAGTATCGGGAATTTCATCCTGGAGGCGTTTAGCCGCAAGGGACTTTTGCAACTCCCACGCCTCCCGGTACTCCATTGTGCCGAGCCACCGTACCCGCAAAAGGGGAAGGGGTGCGCTTTCCGTCGGGTCTTTCTCTGTGCTGAACATAACGGGAATTATACCCGCCTTTGCAATTCTCGGTGAAGTATCAAAATCAGGTAACATAAAGAATGAACGTTGCGTCTTCTCTAAGGGAACGCCAAAAATTAGCAATCTTAAAATTTCAGTGGATAAAGTGGGAGTAAGTCATGTCATACCGACCTACACGCCGAGAGGTGTTGGGGAAAGCAATCGGGTTGGGAGCGGTCATGGGATTGCCCGAACGAATCTGGGCAAGTACACAGGGGCAACAGGAGCCTAAAACTCCGGCTTCGGAGAAAATCACGCTCGGATTTATCGGAGTTGGCGGGCAGGGGAATTACCTACTCGGTGAGTTCCTCAAAAAGAAAGAAGTGGAAGTTCTCGCCGTCTCCGATGTGTACGAGCATAGCCGGAACGCCGCGAAAAAGCGGGTAGGTGACGCCTGTGCTACCTACAGCGATTATCGTTCGCTGTTGGATCGCAAGGACATTGATGCGGTTGTCATTGCGACGCCGGATCACTGGCACACGCTGGTCTCGCTTCATGCGGCGGAAGCGGGCAAGGATATCTACTGCGAAAAGCCGTTGACGTTGACGATTGGCGAAGGGCGTCCTCTCGTCAACGCGGCACGACGCTATGGGCGCGTCTTTCAGGTCGGCTCACAGCAACGCTCCGACGCAAACTTTCGGTTTGCCTGTGAACTGGTGCGTAACAACAAACTCGGCAAACTTTTGCGCGTGGAGACAGGACTTCCTCAGGGCAAACCCGGCGGCGATCCGTCGGTAACAACGCCCCCCGCAGGTCTCGACTGGAGCCAGTATCTGGGACCTGCCCCAATGGTTCCCTTCCAGAAAGACCGTTACGGCTTTAACTTTCGCTGGTTTTACGATTATTCCGGCGGCGTGATGACCGATTGGGGCGCACACCACAACGATATCGCACAGTGGGGCATGGGCATGGACGAGTCGGGTCCCGTGAAAATCGAGGGCAAAGGGACTTTTCCGACTTCGGGAATTTTCGAGACTGCCACTGAATTTGACGTGAACTACACCTACGCAAACGGCGTCGTTGTGAACTGTCGTAGCACAGGGCGCGGCGCAAAATTCATCTGTGAAAAAGGCTGGATTCATGTGGATCGCGGTTTCCTGGAAGCCTCCAACCCGGATTTCCTGAACATTAGACTAGCATCAGGCGATGTCCACCTTTACCAGAGTAACGATCATCGTCAGAACTTTCTGGATTGTATCAAGTCACGCAAAAAGCCGATTTGCGACGTGGAAATCGGGGTGCGCTCGGCTACGGTTTGCCACCTCGGAAATCTTGCGCTCCGCACGGGACGCCCCCTGACCTGGAACCCAAAAACGGAACGCTTCGGCGAAAAAGAGATGAATCGCTGGCTGATTCATCCTTACCGTCCGCCCTACGTTTTGCCAACGTAAATCAGGGTGGAAACTCGCTAAAAAGCAGGTTTATCTCACGCAAAGACGCAAAGACGCAAAACGGAGAGATCAAAGGTTGAGGTTAACTTGGTAAAACGCATGGGTTGTTGGATCGTGTGACGCAGGAATGAATTCCGCGCTGCGAGGCGTGCCGCCCCGTGTCCTTCGGACACCCAAAACGTCGGATTTTGTTCAGAAAGTTTCCCAAATGTTCTACCATGTTAGACTACTAAAGGGCAGGTGAGGAGGAAGCGATGCACACCCTCCTCTTCCCCTCTTTGTTTTTCCTCCGTATTGCTTACTTTGCGACTATGCGTCTTGGCGTGGGATGAATTTTGCTTTCTGGAGGACAGATCGTGAAGCCAATCCGTAGCACCTCTCGTACTCCTCCCATGAGCAAACCTTCCTCTCGAAAGCATAAGCGTTTTCGTCGCCCCGCTATGCGTTGCGGGGGCGTGTTGGCGTGGGTGACTCTGATCTACTTTTTACCTCCTGTG
>JACMPS010000199.1 GCA_014377395.1 Chthonomonadaceae bacterium | reverse complement strand
CCGGTGACTTGTAGAGGCAGTACAGTACGTCGTAATCGCCGTAGGTTCCACAGCCTTCCGCCTCCATATCCGTTTCCACTTTTCGTATCATGCGTGAAAAGGCGAGATAAGAGGCTTTCCAGGCGAGACGTTCCGATTCGGTCAAAGTTTTTTTCGTCATGCCAGAATTTTACCCGAAAGCGGAAATGTTTTCATTTAATTGCACGTACAACAATTGTCAATGCAAATATAATTGACAAAAAAAAGGAGATCACAATCATGTCCCACTCAGATTCACCCGTTGCAACTTCGGTCGCGCATCTTGTCGAACTTGTCCAAAAAGGCGATATTCTTAACGCTTATGACCTCTATTACGCCGATAACGTCTCGATGAACGAAAACACAAACCTCGCCACCGTCGGAAAAGCCGAAAATCGTTTGCGTGAGGAAGCGTTTGTTGGAAGTGTGGCGGAGATTCACGAAAATCGTGCCGCTTCCGTGCTTGTGGATGAAAACAAAGCCGCGATTCACTGGATTCTTGAGTTCACAAAAAAGGAGGGTCTACGCCTGAAGTTTAGTCAGATCGCTCTCCAGACGTGGGAAAACGGCAAAATCGTTTCAGAGACTTTCTTTTACGACTCCGCAACTGTGGTACAGAAGTAAAGTTTGTCCTGCTTTTACCCTCACGCTCACGAGAAAAGTCACATTGGCTCCCCTCTCCCGGATTTTGGGGGAGGGGTCAGGGGAGGGGGCTATCAACAAAACGGCGAGAAACTAAGTGAGTTTCTCGCCATTTCGCTCTTGAACAAACCAACCGCTTTACGCAGGTTTCGGGTTGTTGCCGCGTCCGCCGTATCCGTCCCGGCTGTCCCGCAAAAAGTCGAGGAGATGCGTCAGTTCCGGCGAACTTTCGATTTCTTCCCCGATAGCCTCGATTGCTTGCGAAGTGTTCAGATTCGAGCGGTAGAGCAACTTGTAAGCCAGTCTTAATTCGCCGCGTACCTTCGGACTGATCCCCGCACGTCGCAAACCGCGTACATTGATGTCGTAGACGCGGGCGGGTCTTCCCGTTGCCAACATATAAGGCGGAATATCTTCGGCGACGCCGCTCATCCCGCCGATCATCGCAAACTTCCCGATACGGCTGAACTGATGCACACCAACGATTCCGCCTAAATTCGCGTGATCGTAAATCGTGGCGTGACCCGAAATTCCCACATAAGAAGCAATCGTGATATGGCTTCCGATTTCGCAATTATGACCGATATGAGCGTAAGCCATAATCATGTTGTCGGAACCGATGCGCGTTTCGTTGCCTTCGCCTGTTGCCCGATGTATCGTAACAAATTCGCGGATGATGTTGTTGTCACCGAGGACGACGTAACTATGCTCGCCCTTGTATTTCGTGTCCTGCGGCGGACCTCCGAAATTGACGCCCCCATGCAATTGGCAGTTGCGCCCGATACGGGTGCCGCGTTGCAGGATGACCTGTGTGTACAGAACGCTTCCTTCACCGACGAAGACATCTTCCTCAATGACGCAAAACGGTCCGATTTTAACGCCGGGATCAATCATCGCAGAGGGGTGAATGATAGCGGAAGGATGAATGAAGTCAGACACTCGTTCCCTCTCCTGTAGCATGAGATCCTCGCTCCTTCAACGCAAATGTCATTTCACACTCGGCGACGACTTCGCCTTCCACACTTGCGGACATTCGGACTTTGCCGACTCCCCCGCGCACTTTCAGAATAAAGGCTTCGATTCTGAGGGTGTCCCCCGGAACGACGGGTCTTCGGAATTTGGCATTATCCATCGCACCGATCAGCGCGAGTTTGCCCTGATGCTCCGGCATAATCAGCATTGCCAGCCCTGCGACTTGCGCCATACATTCCAGAATAATCACTCCGGGCATGATCGCCTGACTCGGAAAATGTCCGTTAAAATAGGCTTCATTGATCGAGACGTTTTTAAGCCCGACAATGTGCTTTCCGGGCGTAATCTCCAAAACTCTGTCTACAAGGAGAAAAGGATACCTGTGGGGCAACAGAGTACGAATTTCCTCAATATCCATAACGTGGCTCATACCTTCTCCTGCAAAATCTTTTGTGCAAACGCAACATTCAACCGATGACCGGGGCGCACCGCCAGAAATGACATCCGCATGGGACGAACATTGAGGAGAGAGAGATCACCGATCAAATCCAACAGTTTATGCCGACACCACTCTTCCGGGAGGCGCAGGGGCGATGAAAACTCATCGGGCGGCGTCACGATCAAAGCATTGTCGAGCGATCCGCCTTTTGCCAGCCCTGCCGCGATCAACATTTCCACTTCCTGACGAAACGCGAAGGTACGCGCCGGGGCGATTTCTTTCAGATAAACTTCTGGGGAGAGAGAAAATTTCTGCGTGGAAGCGCCCTCTGCCCAGTTATCGAATGTCGTGGTGACGGTGAATTCGCTTTTGTCCGTCTCGCTTGTCTCAGCAAGAAAACGACTGTTTCCCTCACTCAGTTCAACGGAATCTTTCATGATGAGCATTTTTGCCGGAACACTTTGCGCTTCGATCCCCGCCGCGAGAATGGCCTCGGCAAAGGGTAAGGCACTTCCGTCCAGAATGGGAATCTCAGCCCCTTCCACCTCAATGAGCGCGTTGTCCACATTTAAGCCCGCCAGCGCGGAAAGCAGATGCTCCACCGTTGAAATTTTCGCGCCGTCTTTGCCCAGCGTTGTACAGCGAGACGTGTCCACAACAAAATCGGCGTGTGCGGCAAACTCAGTGTTTCCTGTTCGGAAGACACGCCCGAAATTTTCGGAGGCGGGGTGTACCGTGATCTTGCCGACGGCTCCGGTATGGATTCCCACGCCCTGGAGCGAAAACGATTGTGCCAGCGTGTTTTGATTCACTCTTCAGAGACGCCTTCCGAGTTTTTAACTTCAAGGGCGGCTTCCAGCGTTTTCAGTCGCTTTTCCAGTTCCGTAATCTTTTGCAGAGTTTTCGGCAAGCGGGCGACCATCGCATACTCCCGCATTTTTGCGCGGTGCGGTCTTGCCGGAAAGCCGATCATCGTTTCTCCGGCGGCGACATCCCCGATCACCACCGTTT
>JACMPS010000015.1 GCA_014377395.1 Chthonomonadaceae bacterium | reverse complement strand
AGGCGGTGAGAACTGTGATCACGCCCCCCCTGAGAAACGGAACGCCCCTCCCGCTTGCGGATAATCACGACGAGGGCCGTGTCGAAAAGAGGCACGGCGAGCAACAAAATCGGAACCAGAACTTTGTTCATCAGGTGCGGCGTCGTCACGGAAATGCCGGAAACGGTGAGACCCGCCGCCAGAATTCCGAGAAACATACTCCCACAATCCCCCATGAAAATTTTCGCGCTCCCCTTTACCGGAAGATTGAAGACGAGGAAACCCAGACAACTCAATGCCAGCAAAAGCCCCAACCCCGCCACAAACGGAGACCCCATCTCAAAGCCATAGAAAGCGATCAGTCCCGCGAAAATCGCACTCACTCCTGCAGATAAGCCGTCCATGTTGTCGAGCATATTCAGCGAGTTCATTAAGGCAAGCGTCCAGAACACGATTAGCGGCAACGAAAACACATAGAGTGGGGCTTTGTGCGTCAAGACCATGCCGACGAGGTAGGGGGTCAACGCCATGGATTGCCCGACCATTTTGACAAAGGGATTGAGCGGCTTGATGTCGTCACGCAATCCCACCCCAAAGATCGCCAGTCCGCCGATTAATAGTCCGATAAGATCGAAACGTTCCTGCGAGATCATGCGTGGCATAAACGTAAGACTCGTCAGCAAAAAGGTGAGGACAATCGCAACCCCACCATAAAGAGCCGTCGGCTTCTGGTGCCAGCGATCCGCCTTTGGTTTAGCAACCCAGCCCTGTTTCTGCGCCAGAAAGATCAGGGTTCGCGTCAAAATCAAAGATAAGGGAAACGCGACCCCTAGAGATAACCACTCTCCTGAAGTCAACAAATTCATTTCGACACCACTCTCAGGGGAGACTGACTATTATCACTGACGACCGCGTGTGCGCCACGCTCCTCATAAAAGAAAATAACTCGTTTTAAGATGCCTTCGAGATTAACCGTTGGGCGGTATCCCACATATTGATTGATCTTTGTAATGTCCGGCGTCCGAAATTCCATGTCCTCGAAGCCCTGCCCGTAAACACTTTCGTAGGAGACATGACGAATCTCAGAGCGTGAACCCGTTAATTCCTTGATGCGTGAGGCAAGCGTATTGATCGTCACTTCTTCTCCATTGCCGACATTAAATACCTCACCAACGGCGGTTTCACAATCCATTAGATTCATCATCGCCCAGACCGCGTCACCCACATAAGTAAAAGAACGCGACTGCTCGCCCGTTCCATAAACCATAATCGGTTCGTTGGAGAGGGAGGACTTCACGAAGCGCGGAATCACCATGCCCCACTGCCCGGTTTGCCGGGGTCCAACCGTGTTGAAAAATCGTCCCACCACGACTTGCAATCCACGCTCACGATAATAAGCGAGGGCAAGAAACTCGTCAATGGCTTTGGCTCCCGCATAACTCCAACGTCCTACCGTTGTCGGTCCGTAAATGCGTTCGTCGGTTTCCTTGAGGGGCTTGTTTTCGTAATGTCGTCCGTAAACCTCGGAGGTGGAGGCGAGAAAAACTTTTTTGCCCATTTGATGCGCCAACTTAAACACGAGTTCACTGCATCTCAGGTTTGTCTCAAGGGTACGTACAGGGCTATCCACCACTAGTTTCACTCCAACGACTGCCGCCAGATGATAAATGTGATCGCATTTATTGACGAGTTCATTCAGCACCGACTCGTTGAGCATTGTGTCATGGATGAAATGAAAGCGTGGGTGCTTGCGAAGGTGAGCGATATTTTCGGTGGAACCCGTTGTCAGATCGTCAATGACGTAAACTTCATCTCCGCGCTCCAGAATTGCATCCGCAAGATGAGAACCAATAAAACCCGCTCCGCCTGTAATCAGAATGTTCATAACTTTTCCTCACGATAAATCTTTAGTATCTTTTCGATGACGATGCGCTCGTCGAACTCTCGTACACTTTTCTCACGCCCTGCCCGTCCCATTCTGTCGCGCAGATCAGGGGACTGTTCCAGACATTTCATCGCTTCGGCAAGAGCCTCTGCGTCTCGGGGTGAGACCAGAAACCCGGTTACTCCATGATCTACGGCTTCCCTGCAACCCACATTGTCCGTCGTGATAATGGGTTTCCCCATCGCGGCGGCTTCAAGAAGGCTACGAGGAGTCCCCTCCCGATAAAAAGAGGGCAACACAACGACATCGGCATCGGAAACCGGAACTCGCACGTCGGCGACTTCGCCAAGCCAGAGGACGATTCCTTCTGCGCTCCACTTCTCCAAATCTTCAAGAGGGACACAGCGCGGGTTACGCTCATCACGTCCACCGACAAGGACGAACTCGGCGCAAATTCCTGCCGCCTTCACCCTTTTTGCTGCCTCCACAAACTCATAAACGCCTTTGTCCTTCAACATTCGCGCTACCATCACAAAGCGCACGGGCTTGTCGCAATCTCGTTTCGCTTCGGGCGAAAAAGACTTTGGAGTGAAGCGTGTTGTGTCTACACCGGAGCCGGGAAGTAGCCCTGTCTTTTCAGGTCGGGTCAACTTGTGATCCAGAAAAAGTTGGCGGTCGTCCTCATTCTGAAAAAAGGTGAAATGAGCCGCACCGAGTGCCGCTTTGTACTGCCATTCCACCAATTTTCGAAGCCAGCCCGCACTGCCTTCGCTGAACACATAGCCCAGTCCAGTGACGGTGTTGACAATGCGGGGCACCCTTGCAAGACGTGCGGCGAGAGAGCCATAAATTACGGGTTTGATCGTGAAGTGGTGAACGATTTGCGGCTTTTCAGACTTGTACCAGCGGTAGAGGGAGAAGAGAAGTTTGAGGTCTGCAATCGGGTTCAATGCACGACGGTCCACCGGCATCGAAACAAAGGGAACGCCTAGGGCTTCCACTTTCTCCTCGAAACCGTCTCCCCCGGAGCCGCCGCCTTTGACAGTGAAGCCCTGAGCGCACATCGCTCGCATCTGCCCTTGCCGGAAATTATAAAGTGTCCACGCACAACGCGACACCAGAAACACTTTGCTCATAAATTCGTTTCGCCCCCCGTCAAGCGACTCAGCTCTACAATCTCTTTTGTGATCTCAACTTCGAGAACGGTTCGCCGGAGGGAGCGAAAGTCCAACTCAGAACAAAATGGGGCGTTGTCAGACGCGGTAATACTCGCGGTACCAGGCAACATACTGCGCAATTCCCACTTCAATGGGGGTTGAAGGACGAAATCCCGTCTCTCGCTCGAGATCACTGACATCTGCATGGGTGGCGGGAACATCACCGGGTTGGAGAGGCAAGTAGTTTTTGATTGCCGTTTTCCCCAGACACTCCTCCAGGGCTTCAATAAAGCGGTTCAATTGAACGGGTTCACTGTTGCCGATATTGTAAACGCGGTAGGGCGCGGAACTCGAACCAGGATCGGGGTTCATCGCATCGAAATTCGGGTTTGGTTGTGCAGGGCGATCCAGAGTGCGTATCACTCCCTCCACAATATCGCCGACGTAAGTGAAATCACGGCTCATTTTACCGTAATTAAAGACATCTATTGGTCTCTCTTCAAGAATAGCCTTTGTAAAAAGTTGCAACGCCATGTCAGGACGCGACCAGGGTCCATAAACGGTGAAGAAGCGTAGCCCAGTTGTCGGCAGTCGATAGAGATGAGAGTAGGAGTGAGCGATCAGCTCATTGGCTTTTTTGGAAGCGGCATAAAGACTCACGGGATGATCTACCGCGTCATGAATAGAAAGCGGCATCTTGATATTCGAGCCATAAACCGAAGAGGACGAAGCATAAACTAGATGCTCGATTTGATGAGTTTTGCATCCTTCCAGCACATTGACAAAGCCCTGCAAATTTGCGGTGACATAAGCGTGCGGATGAGTAAGGGAGTAGCGTACTCCCGCCTGTGCTGCCAAATTGACCACTTTTCGAGGAGAAAAATCCTCGAAGGCGCAATTAACGGCTTCGGTGTCGGCAATATCGAGTTTCCGAAATTGAAAATTCGGAAAGGCTTTTAATTGCGCCAGTCGTGCCTCTTTCAGAAACACGTCATAGTAGTCGTTCAGATTATCCAGACCGAAAACGTTGTCACCACGCTCCAGTAATCGCTTTGTAAGGTGATAACCAATAAATCCGGCAACCCCTGTCACTATCGTCTTTGTCATACGTTCGTTAGAAACTCCGTCTGTTCAGGAGAACTTTAGTGTTCTCTTCCAATAATTAAACCAATTTGCGATTGGCTCTAGAGGCACCAGTAATGTATGTCCGCCGAGAGCATTTCCGGTTCGAGTGCCGATTTGACATCAATGAGAACTCCACCCGGTTTCAGACATTGCTTGAGTTCCGAGAGGGGCAACTTCAGATAATCGTTGTGCGAAACGGCAAGAATAAGCCCGTCCAGTTTCTGCATTTCGCTCCATTCGGCGAGTGCAATTCCGTACTCGTGCAATGCTTCCTCGCCACTCGCAACCGGATCGTGCACCAGAGGTTGAATTCCAAATTGCTTGAGTTCGAGAACGATGTCGGGAATACGACTGTTGCGGATGTCGGGAACGTTCTCTTTGAAAGTCAGCCCAAGAATTCCGACGCGGGCGCACTTAACGGAAATATCGGCGTGAACCAGCAGTTTTACCATTCGCTGTGCTAGAAAAGCCCCCATGCCGTCGTTAATGCGTCGCCCCGCCAGAATGACCTGCGGTAGATAGCCGAGTTCTTCGACTTTTGTTGTGAGATAATACGGGTCCACCCCGATGCAATGACCCCCAACAAGACCGGGAGAAAACGGCAAAAAGTTCCATTTCGTTTTTGCTGCCGCCAGCACATCACGAGTGCGAATGCCAAGTCGATCAAAAATAAGTGCAAGTTCGTTCATCAGAGCGATATTGAGGTCACGCTGCGTGTTCTCGATCACCTTTGCGGCCTCAGCAACTTTGATGGAAGGGGCTTTGTGGATCCCAGCCGTTACTACTTTCCCATAGACGGCGGAGACACGTTCCAGCGTTTCTTCGTCTTCGCCGGAGACTACTTTTACGATGCGCTCCAGCGTATGATCTTTGTCACCGGGATTAATGCGTTCCGGCGAATAGCCGAGTTTAAAATCAATTCCCTGTTGCAACCCGGAAGATTTTGCCAGAACGGGTCCGCAGATATCCTCAGTCATTCCCGGATAAACGGTAGATTCGTAAACGACGACACTGCCCGATTTCAGTACTTTCCCGATGAGTTCGGAAGCGGAGAGCAAGTGCCTTACGTCCGGGCGATGATGATGATCCACAGGAGTAGGCACAGCAACCACGAAAAAAGTGATGTCCTGCAAGTCTTCGATGTCCGAGGTGAATGCGAGGGGAGTCGCATGAATCTCTTTTTCCGAAATTTCTCCGGTTCGATCCGTTCCACGCTTGAGGCAACTGATTTTGCCTGCGTCAATATCGAACCCCATTGTGCCGGGGAAATGTTTTGCCAGTGCCATTGCTACCGGCAACCCTACATATCCCAACCCGATGACGGCAATTTTCTCGCCCATAAAATCTTTCTTCCGATCTGTCGTTTTCTCTGCTTCGGCATCAAATCATACCTGCAAGCGCCCGACCGTTTTTGGGACGGAGAGGACAGGGGAATCTCGTTGCGCTTCCAACCACGACTGGAACATTAGAATGTCCCATAAATAATATTGCCAATTGTACCTGTTTAGAAGATGTTCTTGCCACTTTTTGCGAATAGGAGCCGGATTAAAAAAACCTTCCTCCCTCAGACGCCCTTCGTCGAGGAGAGTTTCCGCCCATTCACGCAGAGGTCCCGTCAGCCATTTGCCTAAAGGAACAGCAAATCCCATCTTCGGGCGCTCGATCAATGTGCGGGGAACGTAAAGGTCGAGGACCTCCCGCAAAATCCATTTTGTTTTTCCATCCCGCTCTTTCAGAGAGAGAGGGAGTCGCCACGCAAACTCCACCACGCGGTGATCGAGCAGGGGCGTACGGCATTCAAGACTCACCCCCATCGAAGCCCGATCCACCTTGACGAGAATGTCGTCAGGTAGATAGTGCCGCCCGTCCAGATACATCATTGTGTGCGCCAGCGAAGGCAAATCCGCCCATTCGTCCCTGTCGGAAAAAGCGGTTGGCAGGTCTGTGATTCCGGCAATCAATCGTTCCGGCTCTTTCCAATGCGAACCGAAGTGCCGAAAAAATCGCTCTTTCTCGCCTTGTTTCAGGGCTAGCCCCAGGTTATGCACCTTTTCCGCAATGTTTCCGGTTTTCGAGAAAGATTTCAGGTGCGCTTCCGTCCAACCCAATCCTTTTTGCATCGCGGATTCAGGCAAGCCCGCCATTGCACCGCCCAATCCTCTGCGAACCGGAGCGGGCAACAAACCAAGTTTTTTCCAAACGGACTGCGCTCTTCCATAACTTTCGTAACCGTAAAAGAGTTCGTCCCCCCCGTCCCCTGAAAGGCTCACCGTCACATGATGACGTGCCATCTGCGATACAAGATAGGTGGGAATTTGCGACGAGTCCGAAAAGGGTTCATCGTAGAGCGTCGGGAGAAAAGGAACAACAGCACGGGTTTCTTTCTCCGTCACGTACAATTCGTGATGTTCGGTCCCGAGATGCTTCGCTACTTGTTTTGCGTATTCCGCCTCATTCAGTTGTGCATCCTCAAAGCCAATCGCAAACGTTTTCACCGGACGGGACGATTGCGATTGCATCTGTGCCACGATCAGCGAAGAGTCAATGCCGCCCGAAAGAAACGCACCGAGCGGCACATCCGCCGTCATCTGCTTTCCAACGGCGTCTCGCAAAAGCGTGTCGAGTGAGGCGATTGCTTCAGCGTCGGAACCGGAAAAGGGATTTTGTATTCCTGCCTCCGCAACGGCTTTCAAGGACCAATAAGCGGTTGGAGTCGGGAATCGTTGTGCCTCGAAATCTTGCGTGGTAAGGGTGACGGTCGTTCCCGGCAAAAGTTTTCTGATTCCCTTGTAAATGGAATACGGAGCGGGAATGTAATTGTGCCGAAGGAAAAGTCCAACCGCGTCCCGGTCAATCTCGCCCTGCCAGTCCGGATGAGTGCGAAGAGCTTTCAATTCGGAGCCAAAAAGAAACGTTTTCCCCTGCCAGCCCCAGTAAAGCGGCTTTTCCCCCATCCGATCACGAGAAAGAGAAAGAGTCTTTTCCTCTCTGTCCCAGAGTGCGGTTGCGAACATTCCGACAAACCGTTTCAGGCTCTCTTCAAGCCCCCATTCCAGCACCGCCGCCAGGATCATTTCCGTGTCGCTCGTCCCCCGAAAAGTATGTCCGAGCGTATAGAGTTCATTACACAGTTCCGGAAAATTGTAAATTTCACCGTTGAAAGTCAGCACGAATCTTTCATCGGAGGAGAGCATGGGTTGCGCTCCCGTAGGGGAGAGGTCAACAATGGCGAGGCGCGTGTGACCGAAAACGATCTTGTCTTTTCGCACGTCATCGGCTCCGGCTTTGTCGTCCGCCCACGCGCCTGAGCCGTCGGGCCCGCGATGAGCCAGACATTGAGTCATGCGCGTTGCGATTTCCAGTTGTCGTTCGCGAGAAAGTGGCTCTCCCGCACTGTAGAAACCCGTAATCCCGCACATAACTCTTTATGCTCCTCCCAATTGCTCAGCCGAACTTCCGTTAAAGAGTCAGCATTTCCTCGTAAACTTTCCCGTATTGTAGCACAACCTTTTCAATGGCGAAGTTTTGCAGGATGCGTTCTCGTGCCTTTTCCCCTCGTTGTTGTCGTTCTTCGGCACTCAGGAGGAGCATTTGTTCCCAGGCATTTGCGAGTGCTTCCGGGTCTTTCGGGGGAACCGAAAAGCCCGTCTCGCCGACGAGGTAAGCGGCATCGCCCACATCCGTGACCACACAAGGAACACCACACGCCATTGCCTCCCCCACCACGTTGGGAAACCCTTCTCCTGCGGAGGAAATCGTTGCAAGATCAAGGGCGGCATTGAGGTGGGGAATGTCGTCACGCTTGCCGAGCAGATGAACGACAGAACCGATTTGCTCCTTCTCGATCCAGTTTGCAAGTTCCGTATTTTGTAGGTCTATGTCCTTTCCGATGAGCAGAAAGTGCACGTGAGGCATCTTTCGGTGTAATTTCCCTGCTGCCCGCACAAAGTTATGGTGATCTTTCTGGGGGTGAAACCGCCCGACAATTCCGATCAAGGGGGTATCAAGGCTCACTTTGAGTTCTTCGCGAACACTCAAGCGTGCTTCAGGGTTCGGGAGAAACTCGCTGACATCATAGCCGTTGGGAATCGTGACCATACGCGCGGCATCGTAACCAAAAGCGATATGGGTCCGCCGTGCCACTTCGGAACAAGAAACGATTTTGCGGGGAATGTGCTTCGAGAGCAATGCACACAGTCGCGCTGTCCAGATCGTTGTGCGTTTGTTCGCATCTTTTTGGAGATTTGTGTGATGCAGACTCCACATCACCGATTTGATGCCCGCTCGTCTCGCCGCAATTCCGCCCATTAGATTAGCGTGATACATCCAGGTGTGAACTACTTCGGGTTTGATTTCCCGGATCAGTTTTTCCAGTCTTCGGTACGACTTTGCATCGGGGATTCCGCGTCGCATCCCAACTGCATGGACGGTGACACCGAGGGCTTCGATTTTCTCACCGATCTCGTCTTTGCCGAGCAGGGAAATAACGATACTTTCATGTCTCGGTTGCATTTGCTCGATCATACGAAACAGCATCATTTCCGCGCCGCCCGTTGTCAATCCCGTGATGATGTGAAGAATTTTCATAGAAGTGTTTGAGAGGAAAGTGTTAAGGATTAAGGCACTTTCAAGGATTAAATCGTTCCGTCGAGTATGGAACAACCTGCTATCACCAGCAGGAGTTGTCTCATGGAACTCACCGAAAGTCTCAAGTCT
>JACMPS010000198.1 GCA_014377395.1 Chthonomonadaceae bacterium | reverse complement strand
GGCGAAGAGTCTTTTCGCAGGCGGTCTACCACGTCGAGATTTTGCTCGAACACCGTTGCTCCCACACGGCAGGGACAAAGTGAGCGAACAGCTTTTGCACGTACCCCGACATCCGGAGATTGGAGATCGAGTAGGATGAGGTCAATGTCAAACTGAGCGTCGAGAATGTGTTTGTCTTTCTTTCTGTCCTTTGTCAAAGTTGTTCTCCTTTGTTGCTCTGTTTTCCTAACGAATCATTACCTCCGTTATCGCTGATGAGGACGCAGGCACTAAAAAAGAAGCGAGAAACTTACCGATGACGACGTTTTCGAGGTGACCGTTTCGTTTTCTTCGCGTGGGGCTTCACGGGTTCCGGTAACTTAAAACCGCTTCGCGCCTTCAGCACGTCCAGCACATAATGCGGGTTGCCGGAGTGAGGGTTGATCCCGCCGCGCGTGGGGTCTACCTTCCACGAAACGCTCTTGACAGTGAGGGTGTCGGGGTCAATTTCGGGGGTCAAACTGTATTCACGCCCCCCATTATAGCGGCGAATTGCATCCCTTTCGATCTGCGTCAGGGCGAGTTTGTCCGGGTCGGGTTCTCCCGGATCAATTCCGCTTCCCGGTGCGCTCGAAAGGCTGTTCATGCCTGAAACTGAGGGAACTTCTGCATCTGGCAACCCAAGCAGAGCGCGGGCGACATTGACTGCCGCCAACCCGCTTCCCCCCACAGGAGTCACGACTCGAAAGCCACCTCGCCCGTTTCCGCCGCGATACGCCAACTGACTTGTGCGGTGTTTGCCCTCCAGCATCCGCAAGCCCTGATCCCTGTTTTCGCGCCAGTCCCATACTTGCTCTTCACGGGTGACGGAACCTCCCGGCGCGTTGAGTTGCATCAAGCCGATATCACGGGTGTACGAGACCTCAGGCATTCCGCCCGGTTGCCCCTTCTGAACGGAGAACTGATGCAGTCCGCTCTCCACCATTCCGATTTTCGAGGCGATTAAGCCCCAACGGTTTTTCGGGAAACTCGCGAGGATCACGCTTTTCGGAGGATTATCTGCCACGACTTTTGCCTGTGACACTCCAATATACTCTTGACCCCCGACGCTTGCCTTTGCGATGACCGTCAATGTTCCGCCGCGCACCTGCTCCTTGAGATCAATGAGGTAAGGGCTACTGTGGGTGGCATAGCGGCTTCCGATAACGTGCCGCGTCCCGAAATCCTTGATGCTCCACTCCAACGTTGCGTGCCACGTAAATTGTGCAGGCAAAACCGTGCCGGGTAGGAAATTCAGGAACAAGGCGTTCGCGGTCACATCGGAAGGCATGATTGGGGCACCCGTTTTTGCATCGTGATGAATCACGTAAATCGGTTTGGAGAGAACGACTTTGATCTGCGGGAGTGTCTGTGCGATTTGTGGAAGAAGCGGTCCCTGCGGGAAATGCCCCTGAGCTGCCACAACGGTAGGGGGCAGGCAGAGAGAGGCACAGGCGATAGAAAAGGCGTGAGAAAATCTCGTCTTCATGGGGTTTGGTTTGTCTCGATTTTGGTCTGTTACAAGTCGATAAAGGAATTACTCAGGAGAGTTGGGGCATTGCCGCAGGAATAAATTCCGCGCTCGAAGGCGTACTGCCCTGTGTCCTTGGGACACACCATTCGTACTTGCCTTGAGTCCAATCATGTGAAATCTGCGCTTTTGTAGCCGGGAGATTTATCCCCCGGACTTCGTCTCAATGATCTGAAATCCTAATCTTTAAGGGACAAGGGAAGTGAATCAAGGGGACGATCCCCTACTGGTTGCCCTAACTCATCTTAAAAGGAACCGTAAATTTTATTTGATCTGATGCCCGTCAGGTAGGTTGACAAAACGCTCTTGCAAAAGCCGCTCCATGTACTTCCCCAGCAAATCACATTCGAGATTGACAAAACTGCCGACGGTGCGAACGCTCAGATTCGTTACGTCACGAGTGTGAGGGATAATCCAGACGGTGAAAGTTTGGGGGGTGACACTCGCAACAGTAAGGCTGATGCCGTCTACCGCCACCGATCCCTTTTCGATAAAGTATCGGCGCAAGGGAGCAGGAACTTCAATCTCGTAGATGACAGCGTTTTGTTCCGGGCGAATGTCACGTACAATTCCTACGCCGTCAATGTGTCCCTGCACAAAGTGTCCGCCGAGTCTGCCGTTTGCGGAGAGAGGACGTTCGAGATTGACAGGATCGTTCGGGCTTAAACTGCCGAGATTGGTACGGCGAAGCGTTTCAGGGACTGCCTCGAAGGTAAGACGGTCAGAAGCGACTTCAACAACGGTGAGACAACACCCGTTGATTGCGATGCTATCGCCGAGGCGAACATCCTCCACGACCAATTTTGCACCAATTGTCAGGCGAGCGGTTTCTCCCTTGACCTCTATCGAGATTACCCGCCCGCACTCCTCAACCAATCCGGTGAACATCGTTGTTTTCCCTGCTCCTGCTACCACTGAATGATGACCGATCCAACGACCTGTTTCGCTCTGAATCATCATTCTTTACGATTAATTTCAATCGCAAAGCGTCACTGTACGAGCAAACCTTGCAACAACTCGTCCTTTCAGTGTACCGCAAGATACCGTCGAACTCAATATGTTACCTGTCACCTGTGTGTGGGAGAGTTTCTAACGCATGGCGGAAATTTTTGCGGGAAAGGTTTAGTGACTTGACCTGTACCCCACCAAACAAAGCAATGACAACGCAAAGCGCAGTTTGCTAACCAATGCGTCGGACATCCGTCAGGGGGGGGTAGAGCATACATTTGGATCAATCGGTTTCGATAGTTACTCATACGCTGGGAGAAGCGGGAGGAGACCTACCTCGCTCCTCTCCCCTCCGGGTGTGCCCTCATTACTTACAAAGGTACTCGCCTATTGGGATAGAGGCTAAATGTTGAGTAAAAGAGTTTCCTCTTTGCGTGAGGTCTCCTCGTATCCTGCTTTCTAATCCCTGTCTTTCTCTGTGCCTCTGTGTTTTCTAGCGTAGCGAAGGGTTGATTTCTCTTCTCTACATCAAGAAAAACCTTCAACTCACACTTCCTTTTACTCATCCGCCTTGTGGAAAGAGTTCGCAAAAATCCAACCGACGAGTGCCGCGATTCCTGCCCAATTCACCAATACGCCCATGAAGTTGAAGCCGGTTTCGCTTCCTTTCCAGTGCGAAATCAGCCCCTGCCAATTTGCCCCGGAACCGGTAGCAAGTTTCGCCGTCACACAAGTGACCAACGAGACTACCGTGAGACCAAGAACCGAGGGATTTCCACCCCCGCGAATTACGGAGAGAACTCCGTAAACAATCGCCGTGACAAAGGGACCGAAGATCAGCGTGACAAAAAGAAAAATCAATGCATCGTCGCTGTCTTCGTCGTGCCAGGGTCCCACACGCAAAATCGGTAGCAACATTCCACCGACGAGGTTTGCCAGCAAAAGCGGGATCAGCACATTCCCGGAAATCATCACTGCGGCGAACAATGCCACCAGAATTCCGATCAATGCCCCGGCGTAAACACCGACGCCGCCTTTTGGTTCCGGCTCATCCCAATTCAGAGAAATACTGTCTTGTCGGCGTTGCTCGTTTGGATCGGCGGGAGCCGTGACCTTCCCGGTTGCGGCGTCGTAGTGGGTTCCTGAAACCGGGTCTATGACCTGTCCCGAATAGTATTTGGAGTTTTGTGCCTCGAAGGTTCCCAGTTGTGGCGAGGGCTGTTCCATAGTCGCCGTGTTACCCGACTGCCGTGAGGGGGCAGATTGTCCGGCAGCTAGCCCACCCTCCAACTCCCCCGAAGGCGAATTAGCGGGTGCTTGTGAAATTGTTCGGGTCTGTTCTGCTTTCATTTCCGCTCGGCGGGGGACAATCGGTGCGGCAGGCGGCGGAGCCGCGTGCAGAGTTGGCACTGGAGCGGAATTGTTCGACGCGGAGTTGTTAGAGACAGGGCGGTTTGGAGTAGACTGCCCCGACAAAGGGGGCATTTCTCGATTGACAGGCGTTGATGGAGAAGCCGCAGGTGTCGGTTTTACCGAGAGCGGCTGTCGTGGCGGCGGAGCTGCATTGTTGCCACTGAGGTTGCCCGTTCCCGGAGATCGAGGCACAATCGGCGTAAGCGGAGGCGGATTCGACCCGGCTCCACCGGGGCGCTTGATCCCGATAATGGGACGACGCCCTTCCACGCCGGAAGTGACGCCTGTACTTGTCTGCACGGGCGGCAGAACCGATGGCGACTGAACCCCGGAGTCAAGAGGCGAATCGGACGCTGCAACCCCTGCCGCCAACCCGATTTCTCCGGTTCCGGCGTGAAGAGGCTCAGAAGTTGGCTTCGGTTCGCCCGAGGATTTTGTCTCATCCACTTTTGGCGCGGCTTCAGTCAGCGTATGATGACACCAACTGCACACATCCGTTGTCGCGCTCTCCATGCCACACCACTTGCAAAACATAGAACGCTACCTTCTCTTCCTAATAAAATTCGATCTTGAAATAAGTGCGAGAAACGGAAAAGTCATACGAAATAATTCCGTCCTCCTATTTTGACGCCTAACACGACTTATTCTTGCAGGATTCCGATCTTATTTTAGTGAAATTCATGACAATCCCACTGTGAATTTAATTTTTAATACTGAGGCACACCGATTGGCTCTTCTAAATCGCGACAACAACTCGTCTCTCAATCCCGATAACGCTCATCTCACACCGAAATCTGAGCGTAATCGGATCGGGTTGCGCGTCGTTGTGCTGTCAGTTCTCCTTGCCCCTGCAACCGCGTGGTGGACAGTAGACCAACCTGTAGATGTTATTTTTTCGCTCATGGTTCCCCCGGTTGTTATGACAATGCTCGTCGCGATCCTCAGTATGGGAATTCGCAGAGTTGCGCCGCGTTATGCCTTCACTGAGCGGGAACTGATTACCCTCTACGCAATGCACACCGTCTTGAGCGCTATCTGTGCAGAATGGCTGATGGTAATACAACCCTACATCTACTCTTTTGCAATGTTCAAAGACGGTGACACTCGCATTGACCGCTTTATCACGCCCTACGCGCACCCCTGGTTTTTCATGCCCCCTGAAATGGCAAGCAAACTGGAAGACTTCAGAAATGGCGGCAGAAACTTCACTTATTTCCTGACGAAACTTCCGCTCTGGCTCCCCTTTATCGCATCTTGGACGGTGCTGGTCAGCCTTGTTGGAGGTGCCATGCTCTGTATCAATAGCCTGATGCGCGATCAGTGGAACAACCGCGAGAAACTTGCTTTCCCTATCATTCAGGTGCCAATGGAGATTGTTCGCATCGGAGGCGGCACCTCCAAAATCATTCGTTCACCGTATTTCCGCACTTCTTTTCTGATGATGCTGTGCATTGATCTGCTGAACGGAGCGCATTTTTTCTATCCCAACCTGCCCTATATCAATTTACGCTTTATCGGTGATTTGCAACAGTATTTTCCGTCGCCGCCTCTCAATGCGATTGGCTGGACTCCTATCGGCATCTTCCCTTACATGGCGGTCATCGGGTTTTTCATGCCGACGGATTTGCTCTTTTCATGTCTCTTCTTTTATTTCTTCCGCAAATTCACTCAAATTTTCACTTATGCTATAGGATATACGGAAAGTGCGGGGACTTTCGGCGGCGGCGGACTGGTTCCGGGACCCCCTTATTTTAGCGAACAGTCGTGGGGGGCGTTTATCGGGTTGTTTTTTGCGGCGGCAATGGTGGCGCGTCCTTATCTACGTGAAGTCTGGCGTAACATCCGCAAAAACGAGCGTCCCGAAAATCAAGTGCCTCCCCGCTGGGCATTTTTCGGGTTGCTGTTTTGTCTTGTCGGGCTTTGCGTGATTGGCTTTATTATCGGCATTCCGCTCTGGATGATGATGTTTTCGGTCTTTCTTTTTTTGATCTTCAGTGTGGCTCTCACTCGTCTTCGGGCGCAACTGGGAGCGCCTTCGCACGAAATGGCGTTTATGGGTCCCAATCAGGTACTGGTGGATTTAGCGGGAACCGGAACACTCTCCACCGCCGGGATTTCGCGTATGGTGACGACGCTTCTCTTCTTCAACCGCATTCACCGTACTCACCCGATGCCGCATCAGCTCGAAGCCATGAAAATGGGGGAGACGGCAAAAATTAATCAGCGAAGCCTGTTCGTTCTGATCGCGCTGGCAATGGTGCTGGGTTCTGTACTGGGACATTCGCTTTACATCTATCGCGGCTACCGATTTGCCGCGCCGCGTTCGTGGGGAGAAAGTACGGGAACCGTTTCAAGCCTGCTGGAACGCTATCGCCCGACAAACCCGGTTGCGCTTCTGTTTATCGTGCTTGGCTTTGCAATGGTGCTGGGACTGGACTTTATTCGATTTCGGTTTCCCGGCTTCCCTTTGCACCCGGCGGGTTACGCGCTTGCGATGAATTTTGGGCTTGATTATTTCTGGTTTGGACTGCTGATCGTCTGGCTGGTCAAACTGTTTATCGAACGCTACTACGGCTTAAAGGGACACAGCAAGCTACACGAAATCGCCTGTGGAATCATCTTCGCCGAGTTTCTGTGTGAGGGCGGGTTCAGCCTTTACAGCATGATGACGCGCACTGCCGCCTACTCCATTTCGATCAACGGGCGTCTCGGTTGGAATCAGTGAATGGAGAAAAATTGGGGTGCAACTGGAGAATAATGTAAGGCAGTCTTCCACTCTAACATAAAGGGTTTTCCTATGCCAGTAAGAACACAGGGGGCCAATGTAAGAGCCAGCGAACTGACCTACCGAAAATTGACAAAAATGGCGGAAGAGAGCGGTCTCTCTTTACAATGCGTACTGGAAACGGCGGTAGAAGCCTACCGACGTCAAACCTTTCTCGAAGGTCTCAACGCCGACTTTACGGGCGCAACCGGAGAAATGTCCCCCTGATGACAATGTGATCTGTGAAGAAGGATAAAAGATTGATTATTAAGAATACTTATGGAGCATGGTTCGGTTGCTTGACGGGAATTATTTTGGCTATGAATAGCAGTTCCCTGGCTTCGTTACCTTATCTTCGATTGACGCTGATTGCTGGTCTCATAGTTTCTACATTGTTGATAACGATCACTGTTAGAAGAAAACTGTAATCGGTAATTTGCTCAACGAGAGTGGGGCTTAAGCGAAGCACGTTCAAGCACGTCACCGATACCGCTACTCCTGCCACCAACCCTACGAGGATGGCTCCTCCTCGACAACGGAATGCACGTCGTGAACGCCAGAGTACGTGAGCCACTACCGTGCCATCTTCTCTTCCGGCAGAGAGAAGACGGCACGGTTCATCTTTGTTTTCCGCCATGCCTTTGTGTCTTCGGGTCGCGTCTGAAAGACGCTTGCTTTCGTTGCCGTAAGTTTTCAACTCCCGGTCAAATGTAGAATTAAACCGTGCCGGAGATCATTTCACCCGACCTTCTACACCTGTATCAAATCAAAAATTTGAGATTTGAGAAGGGCAACTCTCTGCGTTTCAGTGGCGTTCTGTGGTGTACGTCCAATCCACTCAACTGCATCTGCTAGAAGCAGTTTGGCGTTCCTTTGCTTTTGTTCTTCAATCGCACTCTCGAAGCCGGAAACTAGGCTCTGAAAAAATTCTTCGTTGGAAACCATGTTCTCTTCGTCTTCTCTCTCCACCGGGAGAGAAGAAATGTGACTGTTCATTTTTGTTTACCCTTTCGCTGATGATGCTCCCACTCGGCTCTTAGTTGTTCGGCAAACTCAGCGTTCATTCTCCTAACCGCCTCGCCCTGTACAGGGGTTAAATCAGGAATGTTTTTATTGAAAAAGGTGATCAAAAAGATCATATCGTACTGTTCGTAAAAACGATAGATGATGCGGATGCCACCACTTTTGCCTTTACCACGCTGTTTATCCGGTTGGCGCACTTTACGAACGCCACCTGTCCCCTGAATTACGTCGCCCGCACGGGGATTGATATTGAGTTCCGCTTGCAACTCTGAAAAATCTTCGTCGGAAAGTCTGAGTTTTTCACGTTGTCTTTCAAACTCAGCACTTTCACGGAAATCGTAGCGCATAAAGCCCTGCTTTTCAATATTTTGATTTTTGTGAGTAACGAGAGCAACAGAGAGAACAACATATTCGGCGTAAAGTTACACCGTGCCGGAGATCATTTCACGCGCACTCTGCACAACGGTTTCGGAGAGTTTCGAGCCACCGATCAT
>JACMPS010000197.1 GCA_014377395.1 Chthonomonadaceae bacterium | reverse complement strand
CAGAAGACGCTCAATCTCTTGCGGCGTAAACGGATTTTGCCCGGTCTCCGCCCAGATTTCGGCGACACCGACATAATCGCGAGAACAATAGGGACGTAAAATGATCGCTTCCATCTACGGAAATATCCCTCCGACTTCCAGCAATCCTGCCGTTTCCTCGAAGCCACACATCAAATTCAAGTTCTGCACTGCCTGTCCTGCCGCCCCTTTGACAAGGTTGTCAATGACGGAAATCACGGTCACGCGGTTTGTTCGGTTGTCCACGCTCAACCCGATATGACACCGATTCGAGCCGAGTGTGTGCTTTGTTGCGGGGAGGGTTCCCTCCTTGGAGATCACCACAAAAGAGGAGGTCGTGTACCGACTTTGATACATCTCCAATAAGTCTTCGGTACTGTTTGTTCGTGTCAGTTTGGCGTAAACGGTACTCAACATCCCTCGTGTAATCGGGATCAGATGCGGCGTAAAGGTAATCGGAATTTCCTTAATCCCAGTCATCACGCTCAACGCGGCTTCGATTTCGGGGGTATGGCGGTGCTTACCCGAAATGTTGTAGGCGGTCACGCTTTCATTGATTTCCGCAAAGTGATAATCAAGACCGAACTTCGCTCGTCCTGCTCCCGACACCCCGGATTTTGCATCAATAATGATTTGGAGCGGATCAATGAGATCATTCTCAATCAGCGGAGCCAGTGCCAGAAGCGAAGCCGTCGGATAGCAACCGGGATTTCCCACGAGTTGCGCCGTCTTGATCTGCTCGGCGAAAAGTTCCGGTAATCCGTAAACTGCGGCTTGGTTCAGTTCCGGTGAAACATGAGTGGTTTTGTAAATTTCCTCGTATTTCGTGTGATCTCGAAAGCGAAAATCCGCCGACAGATCAACCACTTTGCAACCCGCCTCAATCAGTCCGGGGGCGAGGTGCATGGCTTTACCATTTTCCTGTGCGAGAAAAACCACGTCGCAGGACAAGAGTTCGAGGCCGTCACCATAAGACGAAAACCTCATCTGCGGGAGGTGTCCGGCAAGGTTCGGGAAAGACGCGGTAATCGGCTTCCCGGCGTAGGTTTCCGAGACCGCAATGGCTAATTCGACCCCCTGATGTCGCGACAGAATGCGAAGGAGTTCCCCCCCGGCGTACCCCGACGCCCCGACAACCGCCACTTTTTTTTGCTCACTCATTTCTGTTCACCCTGACTTTTTTCCAACGCATCATTCAGTCCACGCACAGACAATCCACAAAATTCAATATCTACCACCCGCTACGCTAGAGAACACAGACGGACACAGATTGAAAGGCAGAGAAAAGTGTTGAGATGAAGATTTGCTTTTTCCCTTTTACCTTCTTTCCTTCTTCTCTTTGTGTCTTTACATGAGGTCTCTCCTTCTTCCCTCTTCCGTATTCCTCTGTGCCTCCGTGTTCTCTAGCGTAGCGGGTGGTAGATTTCTTTTCTCTGGATTGTGTACCCAGAAATGAAAAGTCCGCCCCTCAGGAGAGAAAGGGCGGCAAGACAAACAAAAACGCCGCGAAGTCTCTCAGCAGAGTTTCTCGCGACGACGTTGATCCAGAACAAAGACACAACCCGACAGGCGCGAGACTAAAGACGACGTTCGCGACGACGGAGACCGGAACTTAAATTGGGTAGGAAAAGTTTCAATATCAAGTCCAATTCTTGTTAATAAAGTCATTATAGACGATAAAGCAAATCTCTGTCAAGCCCTGCATATGATTCTCCCTGATTATTCCTGAAAAAGTGCGGTTCGGTGATTTACCGAACCGAACGTCTCATTCAGAGATAAGAGGGTCTTTTTCGCTATGGGTTGCTTCTAAAAGTGTTGCCTCTAAAAGCACAGGCTCTCGTTCGAGAACAGGGGCAACAACGATTTCCTGAGTTCGGTCAGGGGAGAGTTGCTTGTTTCGCTTGAGGGAGCCTACCAGAGCTTTTACTTTCTCTTTGGAGGCGGCGTAGGCTTCCCCATACAATCGGCGTGCCTGAGTGGAAGTCAAAGACTGCCCTGTCTCATAATAAACAGCGGCGGCTTTGCCAATCGTGACCGTTCCGGCGTAGGCAATGCTCGCCTTTGCCGCAAACCCGATAAACGGGATCGCTCCCGTGAGTTCGCGGGCAATCGCTCGCCACCCTACCGCATTGCCAATCAGCGGAATAATCTCTTTCATTCGGCTTTGATAATCTATCGGTAAGCCGTAGACAGCAGCAATTTTAAGCGTCATCATAATCTGATTTTTCGTCAGGATAATCACGTCGGAAAGGGCGTTGACGGGCAGAAAAACACTCAGAATTGGAAAGGCACTCGTTACCCCGGTGATCAGAGAAAACTGAGCATTGGCGGATGCCGTCTGCTGAATAATGCGGTTGACGACAGGCTTCCGAAACACTGTAAAGCGACGTGCCATCGTGAGGTGTAAGTCGGGGCGGTCTTCGAGAATACGCTCTAACGTGGCTTCCCACCCTCCCAGCAACTCAGTAGAATAAAGGGGGATGCCGCCGGGTGCGCCGAGCGTATCCCCGTCCAAAACGATTACGAAGTCGTAGATACCCGGCATCTGAGGAAAGCCGTCCTCTTCACTCATGCCACGATAAGAGCGGATACTGACAATGCCAAGCGCGGCTTGCGCCTCTCGACAACTCGCCTCCGAGCCAATCAACGCAATTTCAAGCGGGCGATCCGCTTCCCGTGCAATCTCGTTGATCGAGACGCTTTTGATCGTGTTCCAGAAATCCTTCGGACCACCTACTTTTGCCATGTGTGCCTCATATAAAGAGAATTTTTATCCACAGATTAAAATGCAGAGGAAAAAAGGAAAGCAAAAGAGAGAAGAAATTCTTCACCTCAACACTTGCTTTTTTCCTACTTAAAGACGCTATCATTGAGATTCTGGTTCACCTTCACGTTTTTGTAGAGGGTGGTTCCCGCCTTCTGTCCTTTGTTGTTTTGCACTTCGATAGAGGTAGGAAACCAGATTCCCGGTACAATTTCGGTCGGATTTTTGTAGAAAAAAGTGGCGTTGAGTTTGCCCTCTTGATTGTACTCTTCGCGCTTGAGGGTCACTTTCGTTTTTGGATCAATCCAGACGATTCGATGCGAAGTGTCGAGGTCTTTGTTTCGGTAACTGATCTTGAATACCGCACAGTTTCTGCCTTCGACGGGTGCCATTCGACGAAATTCCGCCAGCGTATAAGCGAGATAGCCGTCGGAGATCATGCCCATATCGAGCAGAGTTTTGCGCTTGCCGGGGGTTTCGCCGAGATCGTCGGTTTTGTTCAATCCGAGTCCGGGAATACGAACGATTTGCTTTGTTCCGTTGACAATCAGGGTAGCGCGTGAGGAGCCGATTGTTCCGTCAAGGCGCAGCTTGTTCTCGTCTTTGTACTGAAGTGCGATGTCGCCCTTGATTTTGTACATCAGCCCGAAATCCTTGTTAATCAGTCTTCCGGCGTTGTCGTCATGCTGGGTCACTTTCATCGTGGAGGTGAAATCATCCAGTTTCGAGGCAACATAATCTTTAATATGGACGCTTTGAGCGTAGCTCACTGAGCCGGCAACGATCAAAAGTCCCAATGCGGGGAAAACGGTGGTATAACGCACGTCAGGTGGTCTCCTCTTGTAGTTACGAAAATAGTCTACGAAAATTCGGGTCAGGAACGGGTATTCTCTCCCGCAAGTCGTTTATCTTTTAGTTCTCGTTATTAGTCATCATTCAAGGAACGGAGTTTCGCTTTTGTCACAGTTGCCCGCATTGTTGGAGGGAACCTACATTCACGCACAGGGGATCGGGCGCGTCACCGAGCAACGTCTGTGGGACTCAGGAGCGCGAACCTGGGACAAGTTTCTCGCAGACCCCGACTCGTTTCCGATCACAAGATCGCAACGCGCTTTGCTCCTTCCAGTCATCGAAGAATCGGTACAACGTCTTGAGGACGAAGACTTTGCCTGGTTCGCAAAATTGTTGCCTCAATCGGAACACTGGCGAGCCGTGCCCTCTTTCGGTCATCGGCTTCTTTTCCTCGACATCGAAACCAACGGCGGCATGAACCCGGACGATTTGACGGTGGTGGGGGTGCATGACGGGCGGCGACTACAGCAGTATGTACGAGGTCACAATCTGGAGCGGTTCCCCGAAGCCCTCGAAGAACCCGCGATTATCGTTACCTTTTATGGTACGGGCTTTGATTTGCCTTTCTTGAAGCGTTCTTTTCCGGGCGTGGAATTTCCTCAACTTCACGTTGATCTTTGCTTTATGCTGAAGCGATTGGGGTATCGGGGCGGACTCAAGAAAATCGAGGCACAAATGGGGATACAACGCTCGAACGAAACTTCGGGGCTTTCCGGTTGGGACGCGGTACGTTTGTGGCGCGAGTATAGGGCGGGACGACAACACTCTCTCGACATTCTGCTTGAATACAATGCCGATGATGTGCGAAATATGTCTGACCTGCTGGCGGAAGGCTATCGCCGCCTTGTCTATCGCACCCTGACGGGTTCCCTATGATTTAGGGATTAGGCAGATTTCTTTTTGTTCTCCGTGTCCGAAGGACACACAGCACCTGTGCTACTGAACCCCGGATTTCAATCCGGGGTTTACAAAGTTTTGTCAAGTCTTTCTTGCATTTTCCCTCGCGTCTTTGCGTGAGGTCTCTCTGCATTTCTCTAATCCCTAACACCTATCACCTACTCAGGGTGAGGGCCAGAACGGATTTTCCATTCCCGCTTTCCACAGTTGCGAAAACTTGCTGCTTTTGGCGTGACCGTCTCCATAAAGCCAGTTCGGGCTTTCATTGTGTCGTTTCAGGTCGAGGTCTTCCGCCGCTTTCGGGAGGGGAGAGGGCATGAGCGTCGGGGGCCAGGTGATGCCCGGAGCCGCCGTTTGCCAGCCCCACCACAAAAACATCCAGAAGGTTTTGGGAGGACGCACAACATTATTGCGTTCCGCCATGAGAATCCAGTTCGCGGGACGAGAGACGACACTTTCCTTGAGTTCGTACTCTGACCACCCGTTTACCGTGTAGGACGAAGCGTATTCTTTCGCCGCGTAATCGGGACGGGCGATGTTGGCGGGCGTCTTTGACGGGTCTGAGGCACAACGCATCACCTGTAAGTTTTTGAGATAGGGCTGGACAAGAATGTGCCAGTCTCGTTCTTCGGGCCCGTCAAGATCGGGTGTTTCCGGGTCTGGCGGTCTTCCTGTGATTTTCGCTTTGTCGTTGTCGCAGGTCGGGTATTGTCCGTCGTGATCGGAAAGATACATCGTAAACGCAGTTCCAATTTGTTTGAGGTTGGACAGGCAGGAAGTTTGCCTTGCTTTTTCCCGTGCCTGTGCAAAGACCGGAAATAAGATCGCCGCGAGTACGGCGATTATTGCGATCACAACAAGCAGTTCGATTAAAGTAAAACCTCGGCGTAATGGGTTCATAAAATTCTTTCTAGAGCGACCTCAGAATCGGTTTTCGGTCTTCGAATGAGACGAATTGCCACTCGCCGATTTCCTTGAGGTGCGTGATCGCCCATTCAAATTCGTGCGCGAGTTGGTCGGGGTGGTGTGCGTCTGAGCCGAATGTCATGCGTCGTCCGCCCAACTCATGATAAAGGCGCATCGTTTCAAGACCGGGAAGCGTCACTCCAATACCCCGATGCAAGCCGCCTGTGTTAAACTCCAGCGTCATCTCACGAGCGATCATCTCCGTGAATATCTCGGTCAGAATATCTCGAAACGGCTCCGGCGAGTAGGCTCCCCACGCTGCGATGCCCCAACGGTTGCAATACTCCAGATGCCCGACAAAATCGAAGAGACCGCTTTTCACCGAGTCGAGTACCGCCGTGAAATAACCCCGGTAAGCCTCTTCACGGGTCTTCCCCTCATTATACTCTTTCGACATAAT